>NZ_JBYTEM010000008.1:0-114935 GCF_058789735.1 Rhodanobacter sp. FW106-PBR-R2A-1-15
ATGCTCTTGAGCGAAGGCATCGCCCGCCAGCGGGCTCCTGCGACAAGCTGGAATTACGGCTCGCGCAGTGCGGTGGTGACCGGCAACCGCGCGGCGCACACGGCGGGGAACAGGCCGCCGATGAAGCCGATCGCCAGCGCCCACTTCAGGCCGGTCCACAGCAGCGCCGCGGTCACCGCCAGCTTGAAGCTGAGCGTGCCGACCGCGCCCTGGGCCAGGGTCGAGGCGCTGTAGCCGTTGAATACCAGCCAGGCCAGCAAGCCACCGCCGATACCGCCCAGCAACGCCAGCAGCATGGTCTCCAGCATCACTGCCACCACCACCGGCGGGCCGCGGAAGCCAATCGCGGGCAGCGTGGCGATCTCACGGGCGCGCGTGGCGACGGTAGTGCCCACGCCGGTGCGCGTGAAGCCGCCGCCGGCGGACAGCGGCGAGATGATCTCGCCGATCTGCGCGTCCTTGGTGGTGACCACGCCGTCGAACGGCGCGCGCACCGCGCAATAGTCGAAGTTGACCTGCGCCACCGCGGCCTGGGCGTCGGCGGCGGCCACCTGCTTCTGTTACGCGGCGAGCTGGGCGCGCGTGTGTCGGCCAGGGTGCACGCCTGTTCGACCGCCTGTTTCGGCACCAGCCCCTGCGCCGCCAGCTCGCGCTGGCGCGCGGCGTCGCGCTCGTTCTGCGCCAGCGCCCCGGGTTGCGCCCGTGGTCTTCGCGCTGGTGGCGCTCGATGCGCAGTTCCTTCAACAGATCGGCGTTGTCCACATCCACTCCCGTTTCAACGGCCATGTTCCAGATGACGAGGCACAGCATGGGCGACATGCCGGATTGCTGTCAGAGCACGGCATCAACCATCGGCGGTGACAGCTGTCATCCGCCACCGGACGGCTCCCCTGCAGACGACGAACGGGAACGCAGCGAATCGACACGCCGCGGCGGGCGGCATCCGGCGCCACGCCCGGCCCGGCTTTGCTACGCTTGCGGCCATGAACTACGCCATCATCCCGCCCGCCGTCCCCAGCCTGCCGATCCTCGGCTCCGACCAGCGCTTCCCGATCCGCCGGGTGTTCTGCATCGGGCGCAACTACGCCGAACACGCGCGCGAGATGGGCGCCACGGTGGACCAGGCCACGCCGATGTTCTTCTGCAAGCCGGCCGACGCGGTGGTCGCCGATGGCGCCGACGTGCCCTACCCGCAGGCCACCGCCGACCTGCACCACGAGGTGGAGATGGTGGTGGCACTCGGTGCCGGCGGCCGCGACCTCAGCCCCGACCAGGCCGCGGCGCTGATCTGGGGTTACGGCGTGGGCCTGGACTTGACCCGCCGCGACCTGCAGGCGCAGGCCAAGGCCAAGGGCCACCCTTGGGACGTGGCCAAGGGCTTCGACCACTCCGCCCCGGTCTCCGCGCTGCGCCCGGCCAACGAGGCGACGGTGGACGCACAGACCGTGCTGCGGCTCAGCGTGAACGGCGCACCGCGCCAGCAGGCCACGCTGGGTGAAATGGTGCACGACGTGCCGCACATCCTGGCGGCGCTGTCCACGCTGTTCGAGCTGAAGGCCGGCGACCTGGTGTTCACCGGCACCCCGGCCGGCGTGGCCGCACTGCAGCGCGGCGACCGCTTCCACGCCGAGCTGGTGGGTGTGGCGGAACTGCACGGCCGCATCGTCTGACGCTTCCACGCCGCCTTCATCTGGGCGCGCCTAGGTTGGCACGCTAAAGTCGTCCCGCCATCCGGCCCAACCCGAGGGGAGTAGACACAGCATGAGCATGATCAGCGAGTTCAAGGCCTTCGCCATGCGCGGCAACGTGATCGACCTGGCGGTCGGCGTGGTCATCGGCGGTGCGTTCGGCAAGATCGTCACCTCCCTGGTCGACCAGATCATCATGCCGCCAATCGGCTGGCTCACCGGTGGCATCGACTTCAGCCAGCTGAAGTGGGTGCTCAAGCCGGCCGACAACACCAACCCGGCGCACAAGGTGGCCGAGGTGGCGATCCAGTACGGCGCCTTCATCAACACGCTGATCCAGTTCATCATCATCGCCTTCGCGATCTTCATGATGGTCAAGGCGATCAACAAGCTCAGCCGCAAGCAGGAAGCAGCGCCCGCCGCGCCGCCGGCCGACGTGGTATTGCTGACCGAGATCCGCGACCTGCTGAAGAACAAGCCATAGCTCGCGCGGGAGCGCACCTTGTGCGCGATGCTCTTCGCTACGTGACGAAGAGCATCGCGCACAGGGTGCGCTCCTACAAATGCATTCGGCCACCCATGACCTCTGGCCTAAGCGGCAACCGGCGACCACGCCATAATCGGGGTTTACCCAGCGGAGTTCCCCGATGCGCCGTCTCCCCCTCACCCTGCTTGCCGCCGGCCTGCTGGCCAGCGGCATCGCCAGCGCCGCTACCACGATCCCCGTCGCGGCCGTAAAGACGGCCGAACAACTGCGCGACCAGGCGCTGCACGACGACACCGCGTACAAGGTCACCGCGTCGCTGACCACCGAGGTCGGCGCGCGCCTGCCCGGCAGCGTGGCCGACCGCCGCGCGGTCGAGTGGGCCGTGGCGAAGTTCAAGGAGCTCGGCTACGACAAGGTCTACACCGAGCCGGTGACGTACCCGTTGTGGGTCCGCCGCAGCGAGCACGCCGCGATCGTGGCGCCGTTTCCGCAGCCGTTGACGCTGACCGCACTGGGCTATTCGCCCGGCACGCCGAAGGGCGGGCTGAGCGCCGAGGTGGTGAGGTTCGACAGCCTCGACGCGCTGAAGGCGGCCGACCCGGCCAGCGTCAAGGGCCGGATCGTCTACGTCGACTACCGTATGCAGCGTGCGAAGGACGGCCACGGCTACGGCATGGGCTCGGCGGTACGCGTGGCCGGCCCGGTACTCGCCGCGGAGAAGGGCGCGACCGGCTATCTCTTGCGCTCGGCCGGCACCGACGTACACGAACGCGCGCCGCACACCGGCGTCGCCGGCTTCCGCGACTCGACCAAGGCGATCCCCGCCGCCGCGCTGGCCAACCCCGACGCCGACCAGCTCACCCGCGTGCTGGCCTACGGCAAGCCGGTCACGCTGAAGCTCGACCTCGACTGCGGCGTGGTCGGCGAGTACACCGGCGCCAACGTGATCGGCGAGATCACCGGTCGCAAGCACCCCGACCAGGTGGTGGCGATCGGCGGCCACCTCGACTCGTGGGACCTGGGCACCGGCGCGATCGACGACGGCGCTGGCGTGGCCATCGCGATGGCCGCCGGCAAGCTGATCCGCGAGCTGCCGCAGCGCCCCGACCGCACCATCCGGGTGATCGCGTTCGCCAACGAGGAGATGGGCCTGTGGGGTGGTCGCGCCTACGCCGACAAGCACGCGAAGGAGGTGGCGAAGTTCCAGCTCGGCACCGAGTCGGACTTCGGCGCCGGCCCGATCTGGCGCATGAGCGCCAGCGTGAAGCCCGCGGCACGCGACGCCATCGCGCAGATCGCCAGGGTGCTGGAGCCGGTCGGCGTGGCCTACGACACCGAGCGCCCCGGCGGCGGCGGTTCGGACCTGTCGCAGATGCACGCCAAGGGCATGGCCGCGCTGTCGCTGACCCAGGACGGCACCAGGTACTTCGACTGGCACCACACTCCGAACGACACGCTGGACAAGATCGACCCGAAGGAACTGGCGCAGAACGTGGCGGTGTACGCGGCGTTCTCGTACATGGCGGCGCAGGCCAAGGGCGATTTCGGCTCCGCGTTGGGCGCCTTCGCGAAGGACGGCGCCGGCGAATAAAAACAGCGGTGCTCCCTCCCCTGCGTTGCAGGGGAGGGCCGGGGTGGGGTCACTCTTCAGACAGGACCCAAGATCAAAAGCGACCCCCTCCCAACCTCCCCATGCGCAGCAGGGGGAGGAGCAAAGCACCGCTTACTTCGCGTAGTACGCCCCCGAGGCCACCAGCGGCTCGGGTATGCAAAACGTCTTCGGCATCACGGTGATCGCGATCGGCACCAGCACTTCCTTCTCGACGCCGCCCACGCTGGCGCACAAGGCCTCCGGCGGCAGCTGGTAGTGGATGATGCGCACGGTGTACTGCGGGCAGACGTCCGAACAGGGGTGTTCGGCAATCACCGGCACGCCGCGATAGCGGCCCACATCCACCGTGGTATGCATCAGCGTGGCCTTGTCCCACGGCTTGCCGGCCCAGGCCTGCAGTGCGGCGGCATCCATCGACGCGGGGGTGCCGGCATGGACGCAGGCGACCACGCTGGCGGCGGCGAATACGATGGCGATCGTGCTCGGGCTGCGCATATCCGCTCCCTCGATGACGGAGCGCTCAGCCTAGTTGCGCGCGGCTGGATATCGCAAGCTACGCCGCCCGCGCGGGCAGGCTCGCGCGCCGGAAGCGCCGCCGCAGCTGGTCCATTCACAGATAGATCACCGGCGTCAGGTACAGCGTGAGCACCTGCGAGAACAGCAGGCTGCCGACCACCGCCAGACCCAGCGAGCGGCGTACCTCGGCGCCGGCGCCGAGCCCCAACGCGATCGGCAGCGTACCGGCCATCGCCGCCATGGTGGTCATCACGATCGGGCGGAAGCGCACGCGGCAGGCGTCGGCGACGGCCTGCGCCGGCGCCATACCTTCCTCGCGCTGCCGCTCCAGCGCGAAGTCGATCAGCATGATCGCGTTCTTCTTGACGATGCCGATCAGCATCACGATGCCGACGGAGGCGAACAGGTCGAGCGAGGCGTTGGCGACGTGCTCGAAGCCCGGCAGCGCGGCGAATGCACGGGTCACCTTGCCGCTCCACTCGTACAACTGGTCGAGGTTCACCGACTGCAGCGTGTACTGGTACTGCGCGCGTATATCACGCCGAACGTGCCGAGCACCGAGATCGGCGGCGCACCGCCGGGATCAGCGTGGCGGACAGGTTGCCGAGGAACGGGTAGATCACGAACACCAGCAGCGCCGTCATCAGCAGCAGGGTCATCACCGGGCGGCGGATGCAGAGCTCGGGGATGTTCATCCGATCAGCTCCGCTTGACGGTGGCAGCGCTGCCGTCGACCAGCAGCATCTGGCCCTCGGTGACCACCTGCTCGCCAGCCTTGAGGCCCTTGTCGATCACCGCGCGCCCGGCGCTGGTCGGGCCGGGCGTGACGTAGCGCTGCTGCACCTTGCCATCGGTACCGAGCACGAACACGAAGCTGCCGCTGCTGGAACTTTGCAGCGCCTGCACCGGCATGCTGACCACGCCGGCCAGGCGCGTGGTGGGCGGCATCACCCGCACGAACTGGCCCGGGGTGAGCGGGTGTTCGCCATTGTCGAAGCGCGCCTTCAGCACGATGGTGCCGGTGGTGGCGTCAACCGCGTTGTCGACGAATTCCAGCGTACCGGCCAGCGGCGTGCCTGGTCGCCGGAGACGGTCACCTGTACGGCGAGCGCGCCACTGATCAGCGCGGCGCGCACGGCGGGCAGGCTGTCCTCGGGGATGTTGAACGCCACGCGCACCGGCTCGACCTGGTTGAGCACCACGAGGTTGGTGCTGTCGGTGCTGATCTGCGTGCCCGGCCACACCAGCGGCGCGCCGGCGATGCCGTCGAACGGGGCGACGATGCGCGCATAGTCGAGCTGGGTCTGCGCCAGTTCCTGCGCGGCGCGGTCGCTCTGCAAGGTGGCGCTGACCGCCTCGACCGGCACCGCCGCCAGCGTCCTGGCAGCCTGCTCGGCGCTGTCACCGCCGCCGCGTCCGAAGCGCACGACCAGCGCGACCGCCAGCAAGGCAACCACGACGAGGGCGATTTTTTTTCCAGGACATGCGCGAGGCTTCTCGATCTTCGCGCCACGCGCGGTGGCGATGCGGGTGCGGCTGGGAACCGCAGGGCCGACGACTATGCGCCAAGCTCACGACAACGCATGCACTGGCTCCGGGTTGACCCGTCCCGCACCACGCCGGTCCCCACTACACCGCGGATCGGCTCACGAGAGACCGCGACCAATGGCACTGGCCAGTGCCGCAGGCACGGATCACGGCGTGCCCGGCTCGCCCTGCTCCAGCGCCTGCAGGTTGTCCTTGATCCGGCCGATCACCGCCAACGCCTGCTGCAGCTCGTCGTGGTCGATGCCGCGGGTGGCGTCCTTGCGCAGCTCGCGCGCGATCAGTTCCATGTCGCCTACGATCACCCGCGCCTGCTCGGTGACGTACAGCCGCCAGGCGCGGCGGTCCTTCGGGTCCGGCCGGCGCTCGACGAAGCCGGCCGCCTGCAGCCGGTCGATCACCCGGCCCACCGCGATCGGCTCCATTTCCAGGAATTCGGCCAGCTCGGTTTGCCGCAGGCCCTCGCGGTGGTACAACACCTTGGTGGCGCGCCACTGCGCGCGGGTCAAGCCGAATTTCACCGCGCGCCGGTCGAAATGCTTGCGGAACAGCAAGGTCACGTCGCTGAGCAGGTAGCCGAAGGAGAGGTCTTCCGTTTTCGCCATGGTCCGTTGCCGCTCCGCCGCGCCAATGCCTGTCCGAAGCATAAGGTAAGCCGCCGCCCCATGCCCATCAAAGTCATCCATGCCGACATCACCCGCCTGGCGCTGGACGCCATCGTCAACGCGGCCAACCCCAGCCTGCTCGGCGGCGGCGGGGTGGATGGCGCGATCCACCGCGCCGCCGGCCCGGCCCTGTTCAAGGCCTGCCGTGCGCTGCCGGAGATCGCTCCCGGCGTACGCTGCCCCACCGGCGAGGCGCGCATCACGCCCGGCTTCGCGCTGCCCGCGCGCTGGGTGATCCACACGGTCGGGCCGGTCTGGCGTGGCGGCGACGACGGCGAAGCCGAGCTGCTGGCGCGCTGCCACCGCAACGTGCTGCACCTGCTGCGTGGGCAACAACTGCGCACCATCGCATTCCCGGCGATCAGCTGCGGCGTCTACGGCTACCCCGCCGCGCAGGCTGCTGCAGTGGCGGTGGCCACGCTGCGCGACGAGCTGGCCGCCGCGGACGACATCGAAGTGACGCTGTGCTGCTTCAGCGAAGGCATGCGCGCGGTGTTCCAGCACGCGCTGACGGTGTAGGGCGGGCACCGCCCGCCGATCTGCACCTGCCCGGTGGAAAACCTGTCTGCCGCCCTCGGCCGCACCGGCAAAAGCCGGCGGGCCGTGCCCGCCCTACAGCGCTTTGCTCCTTGCCTCGTGGCCATGCGTGCGGAAAACGGCGGACTGTGGCCGGTTTGAGAGGTTGAAAAAATCACAACCTCTCAGTGCAGCTTGAATGGGTATAGCGGCGCCAGCCCGGAGTCCTCGCCGGCAACGACGGCACGCCAGGCGAAGCCGCGCTTGAACGCTTCGGCCAGGTTCACGCCGGCATCGGGTGACGGCGCGGCAGCGTAGTGGCGCTGCTGCAGGGTTTCGATCGCAGTGCGCTGCGCGGCGTCGTCCAGCGCCGCCGACAACTCGCCCAGGTGCTGGATCGCCGGCCGTTCCGCGCGCGCCCAGGCCAGCAGGGTGCGTACTTGCGCGGCCGCATCGCTGCCGCGCGCCGCGGCGAGGAAGGCCAGCTGGCCGTTGCGCGCCGAAGTGCGCGCTGCGGCCGGCGGCGTCACCGGCGAGGCGCGCCGGCGGCGCTGCCACAGCCACCAGGCCAGCACGCTGAGCAGCCATAGGCCGAGGCTGGCCAGCGCGATCCGGCGCCATGGCATGGTGGCGGGCGCCACCGGGCTGGGTGTGGCGGCGGCGCTGCCCACCGCTTCGACTGGTGCGGACGGCGCGGCGGCAGCAGCCGCACCGATCGCCGGCAGTACGCTGATGCTGTGCGCGGGGATCTGCGCTACTTCCACCTTGTCGGTCAGCACGTTCCACCACTTCAGCGTGGTGGCGGGAATGGTCAGCATGCCGGCGTGTTCAGGCACGATGGCGAACGACTGCTGGCGCCGGCCGATGACCCACTGGCCGTCCTGGCGGTTGCCGGTGACCGGCTTGTCCGGATACACCGTAGCGCCGTCCAGCGGCGGCAGGCTCAGCGCCGGCAGCGCTTCGTACGACAGCCCGCTGGCCTGCAGGTTCATGGTCAGGTTGAGCGGCTGGCCGACCCGCGGCGACGCGCTCTGCGCGGTCGGCCAGCCGTCCAGGCTCAGGCTCAGCTGGCGCGCGGGCAGCCATGCGCTACCGCCCCAGTCGGCCGGTGCCGGTTTCACCTCGATCGTCTGTGCGGGCGCGCTGGCGCTGACCGGCACGGTGGCGCCGAAAAAGCTATTGGGATCGCGCGGGTCGGCGGCCTCGCCCTGGAAATCCACCGGCGGAATCTCGACCTTGCCGGCGTGCTGCGGGATCAGCGCGTAGCGTTGCTCCAGCACGTGATAGGTACGGCCGCCGCGCTCGGCGTCGTAGTTCAGGCCCTTGCCGAGCGCGCTGACTTCCACGCCATCGACCTGCGGCGGTGACGGTGCGTCGCCGCCGATGCGGTTGGCGTAGTACAGGCGCACCACGTAGGTCAGCTGCTGGCCGACGTAGCCATGCGCCGGCTCGACCTGCGATTCCATGAAGACGTCGCGCTGGGTGGCGACCGCCGCGGTCGAGTCTGGGGCGGTCACGGTGAGTTGCAGCGGCGCCGTGCGGCTGCCGGCCACGCTGAGCGCGGGAATCTGCAGCACGCCGACGTGGCGCGGCCGCAACGCCACGCCGAAGGTCAGCTCGGCGCTGGCCCGGCCGTTGACCACGCTGAGGCTGTTGTTCTGTGAGGTACCGAGCAGCTGGAAGTCCTGGTTCAGCGCGCGCAGATCGGGCGCCGCGGCGCCGGTGTCGCCCTGCACGCGCACGTTCAGCGTCACTGTCTCGCCCAGTTGCACGTGGTCGCGATCCAGCGTGGCGGTCACCTCGGCGGCACCGGCCAGCGCCGGAACCAGCGCCAGCATCAGCAGGCACCCATGCACGACATGTCGGAACTTCACGGCTGTTGATCCTCGCTCGGCGCGCCGCCGTGGCGCTGCTGGTATTCCAGTTCGAACTTGCGCCGCAGCAGCGCGCCGGGATCGTCCGGCACGCGCTGCAGGGCATGGCGCAGGTCGGCCGGCAGTTTCGCCTGCGGGTCGTCCTTGGCCAGCGTACCGAGCTGGTGCCCGGCCTTATCGTCGCCCGGCTTCGCCAACTCGGCGTCCATCTGCTGCTTCAGGGCCTGCTGCGCCTGTTCCGCTTGCGCCTTCTGCTCGGCCTGCTGCTGCGCGCTCTGCGGTTTGGGCAGAGCGGCGCCGCCCTGCCCGGACTTGCCCTGCTGCGATGCGTCCTTGCCGGACGGGTCCTGTTCTTGCGACTTGCCGTTCTGGCCTGGCTGACCTGAAGGCCCGGCGTTGTCCGGCGCGGACGCCGAGTCCTTCGCATCCTGTTTGCCGCTCTTGCCCTGCTCGCCCTGCGACGACTGGTTCTGCTTGCCGCCGTGGCCTTCGTGTTCCTTCTGGTCCGACGGCTGCTGTTGCTGGCGGCGCAGCCAGTCCTCGACCGCCTGGCGGTTCGCCTTGGCGTCGGCGTTCGCCGGATCGAGTTTCAGTGCACGGTCATAGGCCGCGAGCGCCTGCTGATATTCGCCCTGCTTCGCCAGCGTGTTGCCGAGGTTGTACGCCGCGTCGCTGCCGGGCGCCTGCGGCAGCGCCTGCGCCGCAGCGGCGTAGTCGCCGGCGCGATACGCCGCCGCGCCGCGCCAGGCCGGATCGCGCGCGAGCTGCTGCGCCCGCTTCGCATCGCCCGCGCGCAAGGCCTGCGCGGCCTGTTGGTCGGGGCGCCGCCACAGGTCGTGCCAGCTCGTCGCCGCGGCCGTGCCCGGCCACAGCGGCAATACGGCCAGCGGCAGCACCAGCAGCCAGCCGCGGCGGAACGCCAGCGCCGCCAGCGGCAGCAGCGGCAGCAGCAGCCACGCACCGCGGTCCTGCCATTGGTCGCCGTGCTGGCCGTCTGCCAGCGTCGCCCTGGTGCTTTGCAGTTGCGCATGCAGCGCGTCGACGTCGCGCTGGTCCGCGCCCATCGCCACGTAATGGCCGCCGCCGGCCGCGGCCAGCGCCGCCAACGCGGCATCGTCGCGACGGGCCAGCAGCATGCCGCCCTGCGCGTCGCGCAGGAAGCCGCCGTCGGACAGCGGCACCGGGCCGCCCTGCGGCGTGCCCACGCCAAGCACCGAGACCCGCACACCCGCTGCATCCGCCTTGCGCGCGGCGGCCGTGGCGGTTACCTCGACCTGGTCGGTGATCAGTACCAGCGAACCGCCGCCAGCCTTGGCGTCCTGGATCAGCGCCACGCCGCGTTCGATCGCCGCGGCCGCGTTGTCGCCGTCCACCGGCATGGTGTCCGGCGCCATCGCCGCGAGCAGGTCGTCGAGGCTATGCGCATCGGAGGTCAGCGGCGCCACCACGAACGCCTCGCCGGCATAGCCGATCAGCGCGTTGAGGCCGTCCTGGTTGGCGTGCAACAGGTCGCGCGCCTTGTAGCGCGCGCGGTCGAGCCGGCTTGGCGCCACGTCGCGCGCCAGCATGTGCTGCGACAACGAGATCGCCACCACCTGCGCGGCGCGGCTGGCGTACAGCGGCTGCTCCACGCGGCTCCAGGTCGGCCCGGCCAGGGCCAGCGCGCACAATATCCAGCCCAGCGCGAACAGCCACAACGGCAAGCTGCGGTTGCCGGCGCGCCCGTACAGCAGGTGCGGCAGCAGTTCGGCGTCGACCAGCCGCGACAGTTCCACCTGAGCCACGTTGCGGCGCACGCCGAACCAGCCCAGCAGCGGCAACAGCAGCAGCGCGGCCAGCCACCACGGCCGCAGGAAATGGAACTGCTGCAGCAGTTCGTTCATGCCGGCAACTCCCGAGCGCGCGCGAAACGGCGCGGCACGATCACCAGCAACAGCAACGCGACCGCGGCCAGCAGCGGCCAGCGGAACAGTTCGTGCCGCGGACGTAAGCTGGGGCCGTGCTGCGGCATCGGTTCCAGCGCGTCGATCGCGCGATACGCATCGGCCAGCTGGCCGCTGTCGGTGGCGCGAAAGAAGCGCCCGCCGGTCTGCGTGGCGATGTCAGTGAGCATGTCCGCATCGAGGTCGGCCGAGGGGTTGACCAGCTGACTGCCGAAGAAACCGGGAATGCGCATGCGCGTGGCGCCGATGCCGATGGTGTAGATGCGCACGCCGGCGGCCTTCGCCGCGCGTGCCGCGTCGCGTGGCGCGATGCTGCCGGCGTTGTTGACGCCGTCGGTGAGCAGCACCAGCACGCGCGCCTGCTCGGGCAGCGCGGCCAGCCGCTTCACTGCCACCGCGATGGCGTCGCCGATCGCCGTCTCGGTGCCGGCCAGGCCCACCGCCGCGCCCTGCAGCTGCGCGCGCACCGCGCTGAGGTCGTAGGTCAGCGGCGTCACCAGGAAGGCCTGGCTGCCGAACAGGATCAAGCCCATCTGGTCGCCGCTGCGGCGGCTGATGAAATCGCCGGCGATCGCCTCCACCGCGCCGAAGCGGCTCACTGGCTGGCCCGCCAGCTGCATGTCGCCGGTACGCATGCTGCCGGACAGGTCCACCGCCAGCATCAACGCGCGGCCACTGCGCTGCTGCGCCTGCGCCGGCCCCACCCATTGCGGCCGCGCCGCCGCGGCCAGCAAGCACAGCCAGGCCAGCGCCAGCAGCCACGGCGTGGCACCGCGCGCGCGGTGGCCGGCGACCGTCGCCAATCGCACACCCGGCTGCGGCAGGTGCAGCGCCTGCCCCGGCGCCGCCGGACGCAGCCAGCGGCGCAGCAGCCACGGCAGCGGCAGCAACACGATCACCCAGGGCCAGGCGAATTCAGGCATCGGCGCGCTCCGTCGCGGCCGGCTTCCACGCCGCGGGCTTCAACGCCAGCTGCAGCCAGCGGCGCACGGCGGCGATCGCGACCGCGTGATCGAACGCAGTGGGCGGCCGATAGATCTGTTGGTCCAGCGCCAGCAGCCGCTCCAGCGTGGCGACGTCGACCGGCACCCGCGCCAGCGTTTGCCGCCAGGCGTCGCCGCGTTGCTGCACTGCCAGCGCATCGTGCCGGCGCGCCACCCGACGCAGCAGTTGGTGCAGCCCACCCGCCAGCGCTGCTGCATCGCCGTCGCGCTGGTGCTGCTGCGCGAGCCGATCGAGTTCCCGCAACACCTGCCGGCGCTGACGCAGCGCGCGGCGGTATCGGCGCCACCACCAGATACCGGCCAGCAGCAACGCCAGCGCCAGTATGGTGAGCAGCCACCAGCCCAACGCAGGCGGCCACCAGGGCGGCTCGGGCGGCAGGTGGATATCGCGCAAGTCGGGGCCGGACGATGCCGCGGGAGGGGGCACGTTCATCGTGCCGATTTCCTCGCGCCGAGCAGGCCGCTGACCGCCTCGAACGCATCGGCGGTGGTGTCGATGCTGTTCCAGCGCAGGCGCAGCGATTGCGCCAGTTCGCCCAGTCGCGCCGCGCCCACGCCCAGCGCACGCTGGAAATCGCCGCGCTGGCGCTCGGACTGCAGCAGCACTTCGCAGCGCTCACCGGCGTGTTCCAGCGGATAGCGTCCGGGCGGCGCCGGCGCCAGTTCCAGCGCATCGGCCACCACCAGCACGCTGATCCCGGCATGCCGGCCCAGGTCGAGCAGGCGCTGCCGTGCGGCGGTGTCGGCGCTGAAGCCATCGCTGACCAGCAGCACGCGGCTGGCGCCGTGCAGCACGCGACCAGCGCGGGCCAGCGCATCGGACAGCGGCTCGACCCGATCGGACACCGGCTGCGCGCCCCATTCGGCCAGCGCGCCGCACACCGCCAGCGCACCGCGCGGCCCGGCCTGCGGCCGCAGCAACTGGTCGGCGTGGCCGAACGCCATCACCCCGACCCGCTCACCGGCGCGCACCGCATACCACGCGGCGGCGGCGGCGGCGCGCGCCGCCTGCACCGACTTGAAGCGCACGCGGGTGCCGAAGCGCATGCTGGCATGGGTGTCGAGCAGGATCAGCAGGCAGCCTTCGCGGTCTTCCTGGAACAGCTTGGTGTGCAGTTTGCCGCTGCGCGCAGTGAGCCGCCAGTCGAGCCGGCGCACGTCGTCGCCGGCCTGGTAGACGCGCGATTCCGCGTAGTCCATGCCGCGACCGTACAGACGGCTGGACTGCTGGCCGCTGCGCGCGGTGCGGCTGAGCAGCGGCGCCAGGCGCGCACGGCCGACCCGCGCGCGCAGCGCGATCAGCTCGGCCAGCGCGACCCGGCTGCGGCCGTCACCGTCCGCACGATGTGACACGACGGCGTTCACGGCAGCGGCACGAGATCCAGCAGGCGCTCGATCACCTGGTCCGGGCGCACGCCTTCGGCTTCCGCCTCGTAGCTGAGCAGCACGCGATGGCGCAGCACCTCGTGGGCGATCGCGTGCACGTCTTCCGGCAATACGTAATCGCGGCCGGCCAGCCACGCCTGCGCGCGCGAACAGCGGTCCAGCGCGATGGTGGCGCGCGGGCTGCCGCCCCAGGCGATCCAGCGCTTCAGCTCCGGGCCGTAGCGGCCCGCGTCGCGGGTGGCCAGCACCAGTTGGGTCAGGTATTCCTCCAGCGCCGGCGCCATGTGCACTGCCATCGCCGCATCGCGCGCGGCGAACACGTCGGCCTGGCTGAGCAACGCCGGCGGGGCGGCGACCGGATGGGCGCGACGATTGGCCTGCTCGCGCGCGAGCTTGAGGATCGCCAGTTCGGCGACGGCATCCGGATAGCCGATCGTCACGTGCATCAGGAAACGGTCGAGCTGGGCCTCCGGCAGGGTGAAGGTGCCCTCCTGCTCGATCGGGTTCTGCGTCGCCATCACCATGAACAGTTCGGGCAGCTGCCAGGTGCGGCGGCCGACGGTGATCTGCTGCTCGGCCATCGCCTCCAGCAGCGCCGACTGCACCTTGGCCGGCGCGCGGTTGATCTCGTCGGCGAGGATGATGTTGTGGAACAGCGGGCCGCGCTCGAACTCGAAGCTGCCGGATTGCGGGCGGAACACGTCGGTGCCGGTGAGGTCGGCCGGCAGCAGGTCGGGGGTGAACTGCACGCGGTGAAAGTCCGCCTCGATGCGCGCCGCCAGCGCCTTCACCGCGGTGGTCTTGGCCAGGCCCGGCGCGCCCTCGACCAGCAGGTGGCCATCGGCGAGCAGGGCCACCAGCAGGCAGTCGATCAGGTGCGGCTGGCCGATGATGCATTGCTGCAGGTCGCCGCGCAGCTGCACGAAGGACTGCTGCAGGCGGCTGGGCGTCGGGGTTTCGGGCATATCCATGAGCGGGTTCCGTGCTTGGCGTGACGGCGGCGCGGCCCGGAAGGCCGGATGCCGCCGAACCGGATGGCGTGCTACAGACCATCGGCGACCTTGGAAGTTTAATCGGCCCGCGGCCGCTTCGCGGGCGCGCGCAAAAAAAGAGGCGGCCGAAGCCGCCTCTTTCATGGCCAGCGTGCGCGCTTACTGCAGCGTTTCGCTGAGGATGCGCGGCGTCACGAAGATCAGCAGCTCGGCCTTGGTGTTGGTCCGTGAGGTCTTGCGGAACAGCACGCCGACGCCGGGAATATCGCCCAGACCAGGCACCTTGGTCATGGTGTTGGCCTTGTTGATCTCGTAGATGCCGCCCAGCACCACGGTCTGCCCGTTGTCGACCAGCACCGAGGTGTTGATCTCGCGGGTATCGATGGTCGGGATCTTGCCGCTTCCTGGCGCGTCCACGTAACCGGCCAGCGCGTCCTTCTTGACGTTGATCATCAGGTAGACGCGGTTGTCGGCAGTGATCGTCGGGGTCACCTTCAGCTCCAGCACGGCGTCCTTGAACTGCACCGTGGCGGTGCCGCTGCCGGCGCCGCTGCCGGCGCTGTTCTGGAACGTGACGTAGCCGATTTCCTGGCCCTGGCGAATCACCGCTTCCTGCTGGTTGGCGGTGATCACGCGCGGGCTGGAGATCACCTCGCCACGGCCCTCGGTCTGGGCCGCGGAGAGCTCCAGGTCGATCGCGTAGTTGGCGCCGAGGATGGCCAGGCCGAAGGTGCCGGCCGCCGGGGTGACCGGCAGGTTCACGTTGAGGCCGCCCGAAGTCACGTTGCCGCCGCCGAGGCCAGCGGTCAGCGCCGGCGTGGCCGTGGCGGCGTTCTGGAACTCGGTGTTGTTGATGCGGCCGTTGACGCCGAACTTCGCGCCCAGCTCGCGGGTGAAGTCGTCGCTGGCGACCACGATGCGCGATTCGATCAGCACCTGCTGCACCGGCTTGTCCAGCACCGCGATCAGCTCACGCAGCTGCTTGATCTTGTCCGGCGTGTCGTTGAGCAACAACGTATTGGTGCGCGTATCGAACGACACGCTGCCACGCGGCGACAGGAAGCCGCGCTGGGTATTGCCGCTGCCGCCGGCACCGCCGCCACCCTGCATGCTGCCGCTGGTCAGCAGCTTGGCGATGTCGGCCGCCTTGCCGTAGCTGATCGGCACGTAGTCGGTGACCAGTTCGGCGGTGTCCTGCGCCTTCAGCTTGGCGTCGGCGAGGTCCTGTTCGTACTTGGCCAGTTCGGCCTGCGGCGCGACCCACACCACGTTGCCGTTGCGGCGCTTGTCCAGGCTCTTCGCGCGCAGGATCACGTCCAGCGCCTGATCCCACGGCACGTTGACCAGGCGCAGGGTGACACTGCCGCCGACACTGTCGGAGGCGACCAGGTTGAGGCCGGAGATATCGGCGATCAGCTGCAGCGCCGAGCGCACCGGGATATCCTGGAAGTTGAAGGTGACGCGCTTGCCGTTGTAGCTCGGCTCCTGGCCCAGCCGGGCCAGCTTGGCGTCCTTGGCGGCCTCGGCCTTCTTCGGCGCCACCTCGACCACGTACTGGTCGGCGGTCTGGTAGGCGGACGTCTCGACGTTGCCCTTGACCGTGATTTCCATGCGTGCGCCGCCGCCGTTGCCAGCGCGGGTGACGATGGATTGTACCGGCGTGGCGAAGTCCAGCGTATCCAGCCGCTGGGCCAGGTTGGCCGGCAGGTTGGCGTGGTCGATGCTGACCAGCACCTTGTCGCCCTTGCGGGTCATCTCGGCATTCGCGCCGCTGCCGCTGAAGTTGACCAGCACGCGGCCTTCGCCGTTCGGGCCGCGACGGAAGTCGATGTTGGAGATGGCCGGACCAGCCGACGACGACGGCAACGCCTTGGTCGGGTCGATCGTGGCCGCGGTGGTCACCGACTGGTCGGCGCCGCCGTTGTTGACGGTCAGTACCAGACTGTTGCCCTCGACGCGCGAGCGGTAGCTCGATTCGCGCATCAGCTCGACCACCACCCGGGTGCGGCCGCCGGCCGCCACCGCGGACACGCCGGAGGTCGAGCCCTTGCCGATGTCCAGATGGCGCGGGGCCGCGTTGTCGGTGTCGGCGAAGTCGACCGCGATGCGCGGCGGATTGCCGGTGGTGAAGATCTTCGGCTGCGGCACCGGGCCATCGCCGAAGTCCATGTGCAGCTCGACGCTGCCGCCGGGCAGGGCGTCGTAGCTGATGTTCTTCAGCGTGGTGGTGGCCGCCATCGCGGCGCTGGCCCAGGTGGCACCGGCGACCAGCAGGCCCAGCAACAAGTAACGGCTCGCATGGCGCATGACACGGCCCCGGACGGATTGGATTTGGTTGGTCATTGCATCTGCCCCTGTATTCCTTATTTCGCGTCGAGCGCGACGCTGGCGGGACGTTCCATCCAGCCACCATTACCGTTGGATACCAGCTCGACCAGCTCAATGTGGTCTTCGCTGATCGCAGTGATATGTCCGTAGTTCTGGCCCATGTACTCGCCGTCATGAACGCGATGGATCACGCCACCCGGATCCTTGACCAGCACCTCCATGCTCGCGCCGGTGCCGACCGTGCCGACCATCTTCAGGCTGTCCAGCGCGAACAGCTCCAGCGGCTGCTTGGCGCGGTTGGCGTCCGGCCGCGGTCCGCTGGCGGCGGCGCTGTTGTCCATCTCGGCCGTGCTCGGGCTGAACGGATCACGCCGGTCCTGGTCGGTGTAGGTGAACGTCTCGAAGGTCTTGATCACCGGCAGCGGCTGGATCGGCGCGCCCTTCTTGGCTTTTTCCTGGGCGACCCAGGTGCGCAGGTCCGACATGCCGCGGGTGCATCCGGCGAGCATCAGCGCGGCGCCGAGCATCAGCATCAGCCGGGCGATGCGGGTGGGCGTGATTGCAGCAGACATGTTCATCACTTCGCCCCCCCGGCCGGTTTGCCCTTGCTCGCGGCGGCGCTTTCCTCGTCATCCAGGTAGCGGTAGGTCTTCACGGTGCCCTGCAGCACCAGCTGGCCGTTGGAGGTGCCGTCCTTGCCCGGCGACTTCGGCGTCAACGAGACGTCGTGCAGGGTCAGGATCACCACCCGCGGCAGCGAGGCCACGCCGCTGATGAAGGTGCCGAACTGGTGGTAGGTGCCGGTAAACTTCAGGGCAATCGGTTTTTCCGCGTAAAAATCCTTCGGCGTCTCCGCACCGGGCTGAAACAGGTCGCTCTCCAGACCGGCGGCCTGCGCAGTCTGCGAGATGTCGACCAGCAGCTCGGGCATCTCGGTCTTGCTGGGCAGCTGGCGCAGCAGCTGGCGCAGCATGTCCTGCATCTCGTCGAGTTGCTGCTGCAGCGCCTCCAGGTTGACCGACTTGGCCTGCTTGGTGGAGAACTCCTGCTTGAGCTGGTCTTCCTTGCCGGCCAGCGTCTTCAGGCTGTCCTGCTGGTCGCTGACGAAGAAGTACCAACCCACCAGCAGCACGAAGCCGAACAGCAGCGCGGTGAAGAAGATCTTGACCGTCTGCGGCCAGCCACCGACGTTGTTGCGGTCGAGGTTCTGGATATCGTGGAGGAAACTCATGATCCGGCACCTCCCGCGGCAGTTGGCGCACTCACCGGCTTGGTTTCCGGAACGGCCGTCGTCGCAGACTTCGCCACGGGAGCAGCCACCGGCGCGGTTGCCGCGGCGGGCACCGTCGCCGCCGCAGCGGGAGCAGCGGCGCCCGGCAGCACCGACACCTTGTCGGTCTCGTCGGCCTTCGGCTTGTTCAGCGTCACGTTCAGCCCGAAGGTATAGGGCATGCGGCTGCCGTTATGGGTGTTCTCGGTCTTGCGCAGGTCGGCATGGCCCATCCAGGGCGAGCCTTCGATGTTGCGCATGTACTCGGCGACACTGGCGTTGGATTGCGCCACGCCGTCGAGCGACATCGCCTGGCCACCCTGTTTCAGCCCGCTCAGCCGCGCGCTGGTGGGAATCGTCTTCACCAGCTCGTCGAACAGGTGCACCATCTGCGAGCGGTCGGCCTGCAGCTGCTCGATGATCTGCTTGCGTGCCAGCAGGTGCTCGCGCACCTTCTCAAGGTCCTTGATCTTGGCGATGCGCACGTCGAGCTGCTTGATCTCGGTCTGCAGGTAGGTGTTGCGGTCGTTCTGGTTGTTGATGCGCTGGTCCATCCAGAAAATCCACAACAGCAGCACGCCCAGACCCACCACGAAGGCGGCACCGAGCTGCATGTAGAACTCGCGTTCGCGTTGCTTGCGCCGTGCGGCGCGCCACGGAAGTAGGTTGACGTGTGCCATCAGTCGAAGCTCCTCAGGGCGAGGCCGACCGCGATCATCAACGCGGGGGCGTCCTGCGCCAGCGACTGTGCCTGGACCCGCGGCGACAGCGACATGCGCGCCAACGGGTTGGCGACGACGCAGGGCACGCCGAGCTGCTCCTCCAGCATCTGGCCAAGCCCCTCGATCGAGGCGCAACCGCCGGCCAGCACCACCTGGTCGACCTTGCTGTACTCGCTGCCGGCAAAGAAGAACTGCAGCAAGCGGCTGATCTGCTGGATCAGCGATTCCTTGAACGGCTCCAGCGCCTCGGTCTCGTAGGACTCGGGCAGGCCGCCCTTGCGCTTGGCGCGGCCGGCCTCCTCGTAGGACAGCCCGAAGCGGCGCATGATCTCGTCGGTCAGCTGCTTGCCGCCGAACACCTGCTCGCGCGAGTAGATCGTGCGCTGGTTGCGCAGCACCGACAGCGTGGTCATGGTGGCGCCGATGTCGACTACCGCCACCAGCGCGTCGCGACCCACGTTGAGCTGGTCGGCAATCATCGCGAAGGCGTTCTCCATCGCGAATGCCTCGACGTCGATCACGCTGGCGGTGAGTCCGCCGAGGTCCAACGCAGCCACGCGCATGTCCACGTTCTCGGTGCGCGAGGCGGCCAGCAGCACGTTGTTCATGTCGGGGTTGTCGCGGACCGGACCGAGCACCTCGTAGTCGAGGCTGACCTCGTCGATCGGGTACGGGATGTATTGATTGGCCTCGACCTGGATCTGGCCTTCCAGGTCGTCGTCGGAAAGGTCGCCGGTCATCGGGATGATGCGCGTGATCACCGCCGACCCGGCCACCGCGGCGGAAGCGTGCTTGAGCTTGGAGCCCGAGCGTGCCAGCGCGCGACGGATCGCATCGCCCACCGCCTCGATCTCGACGATGTTCTTCTCGACCACGGCGTTCGGCGGCAGCGGCTCGACCGCGTAATGCTCAACGCGATAACGGCCGCCCGCCTGACTTAGCTGCAGCAGCTTGACGGCAGTCGAACTGATGTCGACACCAATCAGCGCCGGCTTCTTCGCTGTAAAAAGCCCCACGGTGTTTCCCCCTTGCCGCTGACGCCCGTAGCCAGAATCCTGGCGGGGTACGCAATGGCATTAAATCGAAAAAATAACGCAATGGCAATGGCCTACAGGAACTTTCTCAAGTAATTGGCGTGATCCCCGCCACATTTATGGGGAAGCTCCGATCGGCCCGACCCTTGCTTTGCCGGACCAGCCTTTGGGTTTGGTCGACCGCTCCTCATGCCGGAAATACTCCTACATCTATACTCTGCCGTGTTTTGACTCAGGTCTCGCTATCCCCACACCATGCAAATTTTCAAACGCTTGCTGCGCTGGGCTCTGGCCCTGGCCTTTTCCGGTTTGCTCCTTGCAGTGGTCGCGGTGGGTGTGGCGTACTGGCTGATCGCGCCGAGGCTGCCCTCGGTGGCCGAATTGAAGAACTACCCGATGCAGGTGCCGCTGCGCGTGTTGAGCGCCGACGGCAAGCTGATCGCCAGTTTCGGCGAGACCCGGCGCATCCCGGTGGACATCGGGAAGGTGCCCGACCGGCTCAAGCACGCCGTGCTGTCGGCCGAGGATGCGGACTTCTACCACCATCCCGGCGTGGACTGGCACGGCATCGCGCGCGCCGGCTGGCACGTGCTCGTGACCGGCGGCGACAAGGGCCCCGGCGGCTCGACGATCACCCAGCAGGTCGCCCGCAACTTCTTCCTGAGCCCGGAGAAGCTCTACTCGCGCAAGCTCACCGAGATCTTCATCGCGCTGCGCATCGAGCACGAGCTCAGCAAGGACCAGATCCTCGAGCTGTACCTCAACAAGATGTTCCTCGGCCATCGCTCGTACGGCGTGGCCGCGGCCGCCGAGTACTACTACGGCAAGACGCTGGACCAGCTGACCGTGGCCGAATGCGCGCTGATCGCCTCGACCTTCCAGCTGCCCTCGGCGGTCAACCCGATCAACAGCCCGAAGCGCGCGATCGCCCGACGCAACTGGGTGCTGAGCGAAATGCTGCGCCATGACTACATCACCAAGGCCGTGTACGAGCAGGCGATCGCCGAACCGAACCGCGCCTACCCGCACGAGCAGCCGATCGAGGTGGACGCCCCGTACCTGGCCGAGATGGTGCGCCGGCAGGTGCTCGACCGCTTCGGCAACGACGCGCTGACCGAAGGCTACGTGGTCAGGACCACGCTGCAGAGCGGCCGCCAGCAGGCCGCCGTGGAAGCGCTGCGCGACGGGCTGATCGCCTACGACCGCCGGCACGGCTGGCGCGGGCCGGAAGCCCACCAGGAGCTGCCTGCCGGCGCCGGCGAGGCGGAGCTGGACAGCCTGCTGTCCGCCTACACCAGCGTCTCCGGCATGCAGCCGGGCATCGTCACGGCCAGCGACGCAAAGCAGGCCACGGTCTACCTGTCCAGCCGCGAGAGCGTGATCCTCGACCTCGCCACTGTCAGCTGGGCGCGCCCGCACATCAACGACGACCGCGTCGGCGCGGCGCCGAGCCGGGTCGACGGCGTACTCAAGCGCGGCGACATCATCCGGCTGGCGCGCGACGACAAGGGCGAGTGGCAGCTGGCGCAGATTCCGGCTGCGCAGGCCGCGCTGGCCTCGGTCGCGCCGGAGGACGGCTCGATCCAGGCGCTGGTGGGCGGCTTCAACTTCGTGCGCAGCAAGTTCAACCGGGCAGTGATGGCGGCGCGCCAGCCCGGTTCCAGCTTCAAGCCCTACCTGTACTCGGCGGCGTTCGAGCGCGGTTTCACCCCCGCCTCGATCATCAACGACGCGCCGCTCGCGCTGCCCGACCCTTCGCGTCCGAACGGGATCTGGACGCCCTCCAACGACGACGACAAGTTCGCCGGGCCGATGCGCCTGCGCGAAGCGCTGGTGCAGTCGAAGAACCTGGTCTCGGTGCGCCTGCTGGACGCCGTCGGCGTGCGCTACATGCGCGAATACGCCACCCGCTTCGGCTTCTCGCAGGACGCCATACCGGCCAACCTGTCGATGGCGCTGGGTACCGCCTCGGTGTCACCGATGGGCATGGCCCGCGGCTACGCGGTGTTCGCCAACGGCGGCTACCTGGTCACGCCGTACTTCATCCACGAGATCGACGACCGCAACGGCCAGCCGGTGTACCTGGCCAACCCCGCGCGCGCCTGCCGCAACTGCCAGGAGCGCCTGCTCGACACGCAGCCACCCGGCCCGCCACCGGCCGGGATGAACCCCGCGCCCGCCAACGGCCTGGCCAGCGCCTCGTCCACCGCGCCCGCCGAGTCCGGCAGCGTCGACGGCGTCGGCGACGCGGTGCTGCCGGCCGACGCGCATGGCGAAGGCGCGCATCCGCCGGTACTCGCGCCGGGCGTGATCGAGGCGCGCAACGACTACCTGGTCACCTCACTGATGAAGGACGTGATCCTGCGCGGCACCGGCTCGGCCGCACGCGCGTTGGAGCGCGACGACCTGGCCGGCAAGACCGGCTCCACCAACGACCACCGCGACGCCTGGTTCGTCGGCTTCGACGGCGAGCTGTCGACCGCCGTGTGGGTGGGCTTCGACGACTACAGCTCGCTCGGCCGCGGCGAGTTCGGCGCCAAGGCCGCGCTGCCGATCTGGATGTCCTACATGGGCAGCGTGCTCAAGGGGCAGCCGTCGAGCACGTTGCCGATGCCACCGGGAATCAGTACGGTATGGATCAACCGCTACAGCGGGCTGCCCACCGCCACCAGCGACCCCGACGGCATCAACGAGATATTCAGAGTGGAAGACGTCGACCGCCTGCGCAGCCAGGCCGCCCAGCAGAAGGAGCAGGACCAGCAGCACGCCTACGACATCTTCTGATGCCCTCCGGGGCGAGACCCGCCCCGGCCGTCGCCCACCATCGTTGAGGAATGCGCCATGTCCCGAGGCGACCACCACCGCATCCACGCGCATGACCGCCTGCAGCGCAACCGCCTGCGGGTGGCCCAGGAAGCCGCGCGGCTGATGAGCGAACACGGCATCCGCGACTTCCACCATGCCAAGCTGAAGGCCGCCGAGCGGCTGGGCATCCTCGATGCGCAGGCGTTGCCGCGCAACCTGGAGATCGAACAGGCGCTGCGTGAGCACCAGCGGCTGTTCCTCGCCGACCGCCAGCCGCAGCTGCTGCGCCAGCGCCGCGAGGCGGCGGTCGAGGCGATGCGTTTTCTCGCCGCGTTCGAGCCGCGCCTGGTCGGCAGCGTGCTCGAAGGCACCGCCGACGCGCATTCAGCGGTGTGCCTGCACGTGTACAGCGACGACCCGGAAGCGGTCGTGCTGTACCTGCGCGAACGCGGCGTGCCGGTCGAGACCCAGGTGCGCCGGCTGCGCTACAGCCGCGACGAGCAGCCCGAATACCCGGTGCTGCTGTTCGCCGCCGACGAGCTGCCGTTCGACCTCACCGTGCTGCCGCGCGACGCGCTGCGCCAGGCTCCGCTGGGCCGCGCCGACGACCGGCCGATGCGGCGCGCCTCGCTGGCCCAGGTGGAGATGCTGCTCGACGAGAATGCCGACCAGGCCTTCGAACAGCGGCTGGGTGCGGCATTGCGCTGATTCCGGGCCACCTCGCCGCACGAAAAAGCCCCGGCCAGGACCGGGGCTTTTCATCGGTGCCACGTGGGCGATCAGCGCTTCGCGGTCGGCACGTAGTTGCGCACGTCGGCGCCGATATAGACCTGGCGCGGGCGGCCGATGCGCGATCCGGGCGTTTCGTGCTGCTCGATCCAATGCGCGATCCAGCCGGCGGTGCGCGCGATGGCGAACATCACGGTGAACATCTCGGTGGGGATGCCCAGCGCCTTGTAGATGATGCCGGAGTAGAAGTCGACGTTCGGGTACAACTTGCGCTCGACGAAGTAGTCGTCCTTCAGCGCCGCCTCTTCCAGCTTCATCGCCACGTCCAGCAGCGGGTCGTTGACGCCCAGCTCGGCCAGCACCTTGTGGCACATCTCGCGGATGATCTTCGCGCGCGGGTCGAAGTTCTTGTACACGCGATGACCGAAGCCCATCAGGCGGAAGCTGTCGTTCTTGTCCTTCGCGCGCAGCACCGCCGACTCCACGTTGTCGGGCGTGCCGATTTCCTGCAGCTGCTTGAGCACCGCCTCGTTGGCGCCGCCGTGCGCAGGCCCCCACAGCGCGGTGATACCGGCGGCGATCGACGCGTACGGGTTGGCGCCGGTGGAGCCGACCAGGCGCACGGTCGAAGTGGAGGCGTTCTGCTCGTGGTCGGCGTGCAGGATGAACAGCAGGTCGAGCGCCTTGGCCGCCACCGGGTTCATCTGCAGCGGCTCGCTCGGCACCTCGAACATCATGTGCAGGAAGCGGTCGACGTACTCAAGGTTGTTGCGCGGGTAGCGCATCGGCCAGCCGATCGAATAGCGGTAGCAGGCGGCGGCGATGGTCGGCATCTTGGCGATCAGGCGGATCGCGGCAAGCTTGCGGTCGGCCGGGTCGTCGACGTTGAGGTCGTCGTGGTAGAACGCCGACAGCGAGGCCACCGCAGCGGCCAGCATCGCCATCGGATGTGCGTCGTGGTGGAAGCCATGGAAGAAGTTCTTCAGCGACTCGTGCAGCATCGTGTGGTGCGCGACGTCGTGCTCGAACGTGGCGAACTCGGCCGGCTTCGGCAGCTCGCCGTTGAGCAGCAGGTAAGCCACCTCCAGGAAGCTGGAGCTCTCCGCCAGCTGCTCGATCGGGTAGCCGCGGTACAGCAGCACGCCCTTGTCGCCGTCGATGTAGGTGATCGCGCTCTTGGTGCTGGCGGTCGAACCGTAGCCGGGGTCGTAGGTGAAGTGGCCGGTGTCCTTGTACAGCGTGGCAATATCGATGCACGCGGGGCCGAGCGTACCGCTGACCAGCGGCAGTTCGCTGCTGCGCTTGCTCGATTCATCCACCAGCTTGACGGTCTTGAGATCGGACACGGAAACCTCCTTACATGTGGGTCGCCACCGCCGGCAACCGCGAGGGGAGCGCCGGCCGGCGAGGGAATGCTGGGCATGGCATGCCGGGGAAAACACGCGATGCAACGGGCGCGCTGACGCCAGTTCAGCAACCATTATCGCACAAGGTCGCGCTTGCATTCGATGGCGAATGGTCGAATGGCCAACGCAAAAAGACACGGGGCAGGCCTGCGCCTGCCCCGTGTCCTAAACCGCAATCCGCGCAGCCGACGCCCGGGCGCCGGCTCTCGCGTCACTTATTCCTTGATGGCACCCGCATAGCGGCGGCGGAACTTGTCGACGCGACCGCCGACGTCCAGCGTCTTCTGCTTGCCGGTGTAGAACGGGTGGGAATGGCTGGAGATATCCACCTTGATCAGCGGGTACTCATTGCCGTCTTCCCACTTGATGGTTTCCTTGCTGGACATGGTCGACTTGGTCAGGAACGCGAAGTCGGACGACAGGTCCTGGAACACCACCGGGATGTAGTTCGGATGGATAGCAGGCTTCATGGCTGGCTCTAAAGCGGTGGTGAAAAGAGCGGCATTGTAGCGGCGAAGCCGGGAACGCCGCAAGTCCGCTCAGGTAGGCACGCCCAGCGCATACCGCACCATCGCGGCAAAGCGGGCCTGGTCCACTTCCAGCACGATGTTCGCCCGGGCCGGCCAACCCAGCCGCCCCTTCCAGTCGACCACGGTGGCGCCGCGGGTCAGGCCGCCGTCCAGTTCCACCGCCACGGCGCGGGTTTCGCTGCGGGTGACGATGGTGGGGTCCAGCGCCACCGCCATCGCCAGCGCGTCGGCGGCTACCAGCCCGTGGCGATCATGCTGCGCATTGTAGCGGCGCGCGATGGCCACGATCTTGCCGAAGAACGCCGCGCGCCGATCGCCGGTCGCCAGCCAGCCGTCGAATTCGGCATCGTCGAAGGCATGCCGCAAGGTGGCTTCCCAGTCCACCAGGTCGAACGCCGGGAACGCCTCGAACACCACGTGCGCCGCCTCCGGGTCGAAGCCGATGTTGAACTCCGCCGGCACTTTGCCGGTATTGCCGTGGCCCGTCACCGCGCCGCCCATCACCACCAGCCGCTTCACTCGCGCGGGCAGCGTGGGATCGAGTCTGAGCGCCAGCGCCAGGTTGGTCAGCGGCCCCAGCGCCACCAGGGTCAGCTCGCCCGGCCGTTCGCGGGTCAGCCGCAGCAGGGCCAGCGCGGCCGGCTCGGCGGCGAGCGCAGCGGCCGGCTCGGGAAAACCAATGTCGCCGAAACCGTCCTGGCCATGCACGAAGGCGGCATCCTCGTCCGCCGCGCGCACCAGCGGCGCGGCACAACCGGCGAACACCGGCGTCGCCGCGCCGACCAGGTCGACCAGGGTGCGCGCGTTGCGCACGGTATGGCCGAGTCCCACGTTGCCGGCGGCGATGCTGAGACCGGCGACGTCGGCATGGGCGTAAGCCATCAGGACGGCCAGGGCGTCGTCGACGCCGGGATCGGTGTCGATCAGGAGTTGCGGCTTGCTCATGGATGGATGATCACAAGAATTGAAAAGTGCGGCCAGGGATGGCCGCCCGTTTGATCTTTGCGGTCAGGGATGATCGCAAAAATCACGCATGCGCGTAACGCGCCGCGCCACCGATCCAGCGTTCGATCAATTGCGTGGTCTGGCGCGGGTGTTCGGCCAGCATATGCTCGCCGACCTGCTGCACCGCCGGCAGCAGGTGCGCGTCGCGGGCCAGATCGGCGATGCGGAAGCTGAGCTGGCCGGTCTGGCGGGTGCCCAGCACCTCGCCGGGACCGCGCAGTTCGAGATCCTTCTCCGCGATGCGGAAACCGTCGCTGGTGTCGCGCATCACCTGCAGCCGTTCGCGCGCCAGCCGGCCCAGCGGCGGCTGGTACAGCAGCACGCAGTTCGACGCCACCGCGCCGCGCCCCACCCGGCCGCGCAACTGGTGCAGCTGGGCCAGGCCCAGCCGCTCGCTGTTCTCGATCACCATCAGGCTGGCGTTGGGCACGTCCACGCCCACCTCGATCACTGTAGTCGCCACCAGCACGGCCAGTTCGCCGGCCTTGAACGCATCCATCACCGCCTGCTTTTCCTTCGGCTTCATGCGGCCGTGGATCAGGCCGACCCTGAAGCCGGCGAGTGCGGCGGAGAGTTCGGCGTACGCCACCTCGGCCGCCTGCGCCCGCAGCTGCTCGGATTCCTCGATCAGCGTGCATACCCAGTACACCTGGCGCCCTTCGCCACAGGCGGCGTGGATGCGCTCGATCACCTCGATCCGCCGCGCATTCGAGATCGCGATGGTCTGTACCGGCGTGCGCCCGGGCGGCAGCTCGTCGATCGACGACACGTCCAGGTCGGCATACGCGCTCATCGCCAGCGTGCGCGGAATCGGCGTGGCGGTCAGCACCAGCTGGTGCGGCACCAGCTCGCCGTCCCTGCCCTTGTCGCGCAGCGCCAGCCGTTGTTGCACGCCGAAGCGGTGCTGCTCGTCGACGATCACCAGGCCGAGCCGCGCAAACGCCACGCCCTCCTGCATCAGCGCATGCGTGCCGACCACCACCGGCGCGCCTTCGGCGACCCGCGCCAGTGCCTGCTTGCGCGCCTTGCCGGTGACCTTGCCGGCCAGCCACTCCACCTCGACGCCGAGCGGCTGCAGCCAGTGGCGGAAGTTGCGCAGGTGCTGCTCGGCCAGCAGTTCGGTCGGCGCCATCAGCGCGACCTGGTGGCCCGACTCCACGGCGGCGAGCGCCGCCAGCGCAGCAACCACGGTCTTGCCGCTGCCGACGTCGCCCTGCACCAGCCGCAGCATCGGCCGCGGCTGCGCCAGGTCGCGCGCTACCTCTTCGCCAACGCGCTGCTGGGCCGCAGTCAGGCGGAACGGCAGGCCTGCCAGCAAGCGCCCGCGCAGCTCGTCCGCGCCGCCCAGTTTCGGCGCGCGCCGCTGGCGTACCGCCGCGCGCATCCGTTTCAGGCTGAGGTGCTGGGTCAGCAGTTCCTCGAATGCCAGCCGCTGCTGCGCCGGATGCCGGCCCAGCATCAGCTGGTCCAGACGCGCATCCGGCGGCGGACGATGCACGTACAGCAGCGCGTCACGCAGCGAGGTGAGGCCATGCCGGGCGCACAACGCCTGCGGGATCAGCTCCAGCTGCGCCGCCGGCGGCAACAGCGCCAGCGCCTTGCCGATCACCCCGGCCAGCCGCTTCGGGCCCAGCCCCTCGGTGGTGGGATAAACCGGGCTCAGCGTCTCGTCGACGGTGGCTGCCGCCGCCTCGTCCAGGCGCCGGTAGTTGGGGTGCACCATCTCCAGCCCTTGCGCGCCGTGGCGTACTTCGCCGTAGCAAAGCAGCCGCGTGCCGGGCAGCAACTGCTCGGCCTGCGCACGGTTGAAGTGGAAGAAACGCAGCAGCAGGGTCTGCCGGCTGGCGTCGCCGATCGCCACCTTCAGCTGCGGGCGATAGCGAAAGCCGCGTTCGACTGCCTCGACCACGCCCTCGACCTGCGCCCGCTCGCCCACCCGCAGCTCGGCGATCGCGGTGATCCGGGTCTTGTCCTCGTAACGCAGCGGCAGGTGGAACCACAGGTCCTGCACCCGCTCCAGCCCCAGCCGGGCCAGCGACGCGGCCAGCGCCGGACCGACGCCCGGCAGCGCGCTTACCGGGGTGAGGCCCGGGTCGGCATCGATGGCGAGAGCGGGGCGAATGGTGCGGGTGGCCATGGCCTGCAAGCCTAACCGAGCGCCGCCTTCCGTCGTAAACCACGCGCCGACAACGCGTGTCGGCGCACAACGCCCATGATGCTCAGCCCAGCACCATCACCGCGTCGACCTCGACCTGCGCCGCCTTCGGCAGGCCGGATACCTCGATGGTGGAACGTGCCGGATACGGCTGCTGGAAGTATTCGGCCATCACCGCGTTGACCGCGGCGAAGTTCGCCAGGTCGGTGACGTAGATGCCCACGCGCACGATCTGCGCCAGCGAGCCGCCAGCCGCCGCCGCCACCGCGGTGAGATTGTCGAACACCCGCCGCGTCTGCATGGTGATGTCGCCGTCGACCAGCGCTGCGGTGGCCGGGTCCAGCGGGATCTGCCCGGAGAAATACACGGTATTGCCGGCACGCACGGCCTGCGAATACGGGCCGATCGCGGCGGGGGCTTGCTCGGTGGAGATGATGCTGCGGGACATGGATGGCCTCGGGATTCGGATTCGGATCCGGGAAGATTAGCGTGTCGCAGCTCCCCTGCCCACATTCCGGCACGCTGAGGCTCCGAACGAATCCCGAGTCACAAGGGGTAGCGATAGGCGCCGCTGACCACCCCGGTGCGGCGCACGCGGCGGATCACGTCGGCCAGGTGCTTGCGGTTCTTCACTTCCAGCGCGAACAGCAGGGTGGCCGCGACGGCGTCGCGCTCGACATACTCCACGTTCTCGATGTTCGAGTCGGCGGCGGCGATCGCGGCGGCCACGGTGGCCAGCACGCCGGGACGATTGGTCACCTCAATGCGCAGTTCGGCGCGGTAGTCGCCCTGCACGTCGCGGTCCCACTCGATCGCCACGCAGCGCTCGGGCGACTTGCGCAGCTCGACCACGTTCGGGCATTCCTCGCGGTGCACCACGATGCCCTTGCCCGAGGACAGGTAGCCGATGATCTCGTCGCCCGGCAGCGGATGGCAGCAGTTGGCGAAGCTGAGCACGCCACGCTCGGCGCCGGTGATGCGGATCTTCTCGTGCGCGTGCGCCGCCGTGTGCGGCTTGCCGGCCTTCCTGCCGCGCGACGCCAGCAGTTGGCTGGCGACCACGTCGGGCATGCGGTTGCCCAGCGCGATGTCGGACAGCAGTTCCTCCAGCCGCTTTAGCTTGGAGGTTTCCAGGAAACGGTCGAGTACCGCCGGCGGAATGCCGTCCAGACTGCTGCCCTGCGCGTCCAGCGCGCGATCGAGCATGCGGTGGCCGAAGTCAACCGCGTCCTCGTGCTGCAGGTGCTTCAGGTACTGGCGGATCGCGGTGCGCGCCTTGCCGGTGACCACCACTTCCAGCCACGCCGGATTCGGCACCGCCGACGGCGCAGTGATGATCTCCACCAGCTGGCCGGACTCCAGCTTGGTGCGCAGCGGCAGCAGCTTCTTGTCCACGCGCGCGGCCACCGCATGGTCGCCCACGTCGGTGTGCACGGCGTAGGCGAAGTCCAGCGCGGTGGCGTTGCGCGGCAGCGACAGGATGTCGCCGCGCGGAGTGAACAGATAGACCTCGTCGGGGAACAGGTCGATCTTGACGTTCTCGATGAACTCCGACGACGACACCGTGCTCGCCGAGCTGTCGACCAGCGAGGACAGCCACTCGCGTGCCCGCGCCTGGGCGCTGTTGGCCGGACCCGAGTCGGTCTTGTAGGCCCAGTGCGCGGCCACGCCGCGCTCGGCCACCGAATCCATCTCGGCGGTGCGGATCTGCACCTCGATCGGCGCGCCGAACGGGCCCAGCAGCACGGTGTGCAGCGACTGGTAGCCGTTCGCCTTGGGAATCGCGATGAAATCCTTGAAACGGCGGTCGACCGGCTTGTACAGCGCATGCACTACGCCGAGCGCCATGTAGCAGCTCATCGCGCTGTCCACCACCACGCGGAAGCCGTAGACGTCCATCAGCTGGGCGAAGCTCTTATGCTCGTTGCGCATCTTCGAATAGATGCTCCACGACGACTTGATGCGGCCGACCACGCGCGCCGGCAGGTGGTCGGCAACCAGCCGCGCGGACAGCGCCGCCTCGATCTTGCCCATCGCCTCGCGCCGGTTGCCCAACGCGGCGCGGATGCGTTCGCTGATCACCCGGTAGCGGTCCGGGTACAGCGCGCGAAAGCCGAGATCCTGCAGTTCCGCCTTGAACTTGTTCATGCCCAGGCGCTGCGCGATCGGCGCATAGATCTCCAGCGTCTCGCGCGCGATGCGGCGGCGTGACGGTGCGTCCTTGGCGCCGAGCGTGCGCATGTTGTGCAGGCGATCGGCCAGCTTGATCAGGATCACGCGGATGTCGCGCGCCATCGCCAGCAGCATCTTGCGGAAGCTTTCCGCATCCGCCTCCTGGCGCGTGCCGAAGCGCATCTTGTCCAGCTTGGTGACGCCATCGACCAGTTCGGCCACCACCTCGCCGAACTCGGTGGCCAGCATCTCGCGGCTGAGCTCGGTGTCTTCCAGGGTGTCGTGCAGGATCGCCGCGATGATCGTCTCGGTATCCAGCCCGAGTTCGGCCAGGATGCCGGCCACCGCCACCGGGTGGGTGATGTACGGCTCGCCGCTCTTGCGCTCCTGCCCGGCATGCGCCTGCGCGCCGAGCTGGAACGCGCGCAGCACGCGATCGACCTGCACCTCGGGCAGGTAGGCAATGCGCTCTTTCAGGGCCAGCGCATAGGGCGGCAGCGCGGAGAGGTCGACCGTGGCGGGGTGGGTGGCCGCAGTCATTCGCTGCCGGCGCCTGCTCAGGCGCCCACCTCGCCGGGGGTGAAGCGGCTGGCTGCGCGGCGCGCGCCGACCGCCGCACCGGACTTGCCGGCGCGACAGGTGCGTTTGCTACAGCAGCCGCCGTCCATCAGTCGTCGCCGCCCTTGGACAGGTCGTCGTCAACCTCGGCCGCGGCCCACTCCAGCGCCTCGCGCTCGGCGCGCTCGCGCTCGGCCTTGTCGATCTGGTCGATGGTGGCCTGGTCGATGCGGCGGGCGGCGATCTCGCGCAGCGCCAGCACGGTCGGCTTGTCATGGTCGGGGTTGACGGCCGGCTCGGCGCCCTTTTCCAGCTGACGCGCGCGCTTGGTCGCCATCAGTACTAGTTCGAAACGGTTGTCGACCACCTCTAGGCAGTCTTCCACGGTAATGCGTGCCATGCGAAATCCTTAGGGATTAAAACGACTTATATGGCCTCACAGTGTAGATGAGCGGATGCTTTGCTGGCAATGCGGCTGCCGCGTATCATGGCGGGCTGGCCGTGAACCGGCGGCGCACTCGCCGGAAGCCAGCTGAAAGCCGTGTAAGATACAAAACCAGACAGTACACTTACTACCCCCACGACGCGAACCCCCGCACCGATGCCCTCACCGCTTCGACTCCCCAAGTTGCGCCGCTGGTTGGCCGTGCTCGCGATCATCTTGCTGGCCGGCTGCACCATCGCCAAGCCGCGCACCGACGATCCGCTGGAGAAATACAACCGCGGCGCCTACAAATTCAACGACGCGGTGGACCAGGCGGTGATCCGCCCGGTTGCGATGGGTTACCGCAAGGTGACCAATCCGCCGGTACGCCGCTCGTTCAGCGACTTCTTCACCAATATCCGCATGCCGGTCACGGTCGCCAACGACCTGCTGCAGGCGCGTCCGAAGCAGGCGCTGCAGAGCACCGGCCGCTTCCTGGTGAACCTGACCCTGGGCGTCGGCGGCTTCTTCGATCCGGCCAGCCAGCTTGGCCTGCCGATAGAAGACAACGACTTCGGCGTCACCCTGGCGCGTTGGGGTGCCCCGGAAGGCGACTTCCTGATGCTGCCGTTCTTCGGCCCCAGTACCGCGCGTGATATCTGGCGTCTGCCGGTCGACAGCTACTTCTTCGACCCGTTGAGCCTGTATGCAGTCAACCATGACTACAATGGCCTGGAGTACGTGCCACAGGCGATATACCTGGTGACCTTGCGCTCGCGCGGAATCGACGCGGAGGGCTTCCTGCAATCCGCCTACGATCCCTACGTATTCATCCGCGACGCGTACCGCCAGCAGCGCCTGTACAAGATCTACGACGGCAACCCGCCGGTCGAGATCATCCAGCAGATGCAAGGCCTGAACGAAAAGAATTTCGACCCCGAGGAACTGCTGGACCAGCAGCACCAGTGGGAAAACAAGCACCCGGAAACGTCCAGCAAGCAGCCCTGAGCGCAGCGCATGGTCGACACAAAGAAGGGGCCTCGCGGCCCCTTCTTTGTGTTGCGCGACCCCGGGCCTTCGCTCAGCCGAGCAGCCGGTCGACCTCGCAGACCTGGGCCAGCGACTGCATGCCGGCCGGCACGTGCACGACCTGCAACGCCTGACCGCGACGGGTCGCGTCGGCCGCGACAGCCAGCACGCAGGCCAACCCGGCGCTGTCACTGTGGCGCACGCCGGCCAGGTCCAGCCGCGACACCGGGCCGCCCGCCAGCGCAACGCGGATCGCCTGCCACGCAGCGGCCGCGGTATCGAAGCTCAGCTCGCCGCGCACGCCCAGCGTGCCGGGCGTGCCGAGGTCCAGCTGGAAGCTGTCTGCGGCGGCCTGCGTCACGACTTGTCCTTGTTGTCCTTGGCCATCACGTCCAGCGCCTTGGAGCCCTGCGTTTCGATATTGCTGATCAGCTGCTCGACGCCGACCTTGCGGATCTCCGCGTCCACCTGATTGCGGTAGTTGGTGACGTAGGAGATGCCCTCGATGATCACGTCGTAGGCCTTCCAGTCACCGTTGCGCCCCTTGCGGAAGGCATAGTCGACCGACACCAGCTTGCCGTCGTCCAGTACCACCTGGGTGCGCACCACGGTGCGCTTGTCGTTGAGATCGCCGTTGAACGGCAGCACCTTGACCCGGCCGCGGGTGTAGTTCAACAGGCCCTCGGCGTAACGGTGCGTGATCGAGTTGTAGAACGCCCGGGCGAAGCGCTCGCGCTGCGCCGGGGTGGCCTCGCGGGCATGCTGGCCGAGCACCAGGATCGAGGCGTAGTCGATGTCGAAGTGCGGCAGGAACGCCTCGTCGATGACGCTGATGAGCTTCTCCTGGTTCCTCTTCAGCTCGTCGCGATGCCCCTCGATCGCCGTGGCCAGCTGGTCGGCGATGGCTTGCACGACCTGCACCGGAGCCAGCCGGGTCGCCGCCGGGGCTGCGACCGGGGGGACCGCCTGGGCGAACGCCGGAACCGTGGCGACAGCGCCGAATGCGACGGCGCCGAATGCGATGGCGGTGGCAAGAGCCAGTCTGCGCAACATGGGTAACTCCTTGGGCTAACCGGCTCGGCGAGCCGGCGGGGAATGGCGGGCTATTTTATTTGTTGCCGTTGCCGGCGTCTTTCTTGTCGCCGGGCGAACCGTTGACCAGGAACTTGCCGATCAAGTCCTCCAGCTGCAACGCGGACTGGGTCAGGATCATCTCGTCGCCGTCCTTGAGCGCGTCGGGCGAACCGCCCGGCTGGATCGCAACATACTGGCTGCCGATCAAACCGCTGGTGAACACCGCAGCGGAGGAATCGTCGGGAATCGCGTCGTAGCGCTTGTCGATCGACAGCACCACGTCGGCGTTCAACTTGACCGGGTCGGCATGCACCGATTGCACGCTGCCGATCACCACGCCGGCCATCTTCACCGGCGCGCCGGCCGACAGCGTGCCGACGTTGGTGAAGCTCGCCTTCACTGCATAGCTGCCGCCGACGTTGTCGACCACGCCGCCGGCGCCGAAGAACTTGCCCAGCATCTCCTCCAGCGGCTGGGTCGACTTGGTGCGCGCCAGCGTGCCGCCGGCCGCCACCACCTGCTTCGCGCTGCCGTACTCGATGCCCACGTACTGGTCGCCGAGCAGGCCGCTGGTGAAGATGGTCGCCACCGAATCCTGCGGGATCCTGTCGTGGAGCTTGTCGATCGACAGCTTCACCTCGGCCACGTCGCGGCCCGGCTGCAGCGTGATCGACTGCACCTGGCCCACGCGCACACCGGCCACCTTCACCGGCGCGCGCTCCTTCAGCTGGCCGATGTTGGTGAACTGCGCGTCGACGACGTAGCTGTCGCCCTGGCGCACGTTCGCCACCGAACTGGTCTGGGTGGCCAGGTAGGCCAGCGCGGCAAAGCCGAGCACGATGAACAGGCCGGTGCCGACGGCGTAGGAACTTCTCGGTTGGCTCACGGCAGAATCCTCGGAAAACGACAAGTCATGGCGGTCACATCAGGAAGGCGGTGAGGACGAAATCCAGCGCCAGGATGGCGATCGACGACGCCACCACGGTGCGCGTGGTGGCGTAGGCCACGCCTTCGCTGGTCGGCGGCGTGGTGAAGCCCTGGAACACCGCGATCAGCGACACCACCGCGCCGAACGCAAGGCTCTTCAGCAGCACGCCGTTGACGATGTCGGTACGCACGTCGACCTGGGCGGTCATGTTCGACCAGAACGTACCGTTGTCGATGCCGAGCCAGGTCACGCCGACCAGGTGGCCGCCGAAAATGGCCATGGCGCAGAACACGCAGCTCAGCAGCGGCATCGCGATCAGCCCGGCCAGGAAGCGCGGCGTGGCGACATAGGCGACCGGGTCGACCGCCATCATCTCCATCGCCGAGATCTGGTCGGTGGCGCGCATCAGGCCGATCTCGGCGGTGACCGCGGTGCCGGCACGCCCGGCGAACAGCAGCGCGGTGACCACCGGCCCCAGTTCACGGTACACCGACAGCGCCACTACCATGCCGCTGGCCGAGGTGCCGCCGAAGATCGACAGCACGTGGTACAGCTGCAGCATCAGCACCATGCCGACGAACAGGCCGCAGACCATGATGATGGTCAGGCTCATCGCGCCGACGAACCACAGCTGGCGGATGGTTTCGCGCAGGTAGCGGAAGCTGCGCGGCACCGCCGCCAGCAGGGTCAACAGGAACAGGCCACAGGCGCCGATCTGCGCCAGCGACTGGGTCAGCACGTTGCGGGGCCGCGGAGCGCGTGCGTTCATTTCGCCGCTCCGGCAAAGCCCAGCTCGGTGGCGTAGTCGCCGGCCGGATAGCGGAACGGGATCGGGCCGTCCGCCTCGCCGCCGAAAAACTGCCGCGTCCACGGCGAGCCGTCGTCGGCGATCGTCGCCGGGTCGCCCTGCGCCACCACCTTGCCGTTGGAAAGCAGCACCACGTGGTCGGCCATCTGCTGCACGGCAGCCAATTCGTGCGACACCACCACGCTGGTGATGCCCAGGGTGCGGTTCAGGGTGAGGATCAGCTTGATCACCTGGTTCAGGGCGACCGGATCGAGCCCCACGAACGGCTCGTCGTACAGGATCAACTGCGGGTCGAACACGATCGCCCGCGCCAGCGCTACCCGTCGCGCCATGCCGCCGGACAGCTCGTTCGGCATCAGCCGTGCCGCGCCGCGCAGGCCGACTGCCTGCAGCTTCATCAGCACCAGGTTGCGGATTAGCACCTCCGGCAGTTTGGTGTGCTGGCGCAGTGGGAACGCCACGTTCTCGAACACGTCGAAATCGGTCAGCAGGGCGGAGTTCTGGAACAAGTAGCCCACGCCTTCGCGCAGCTTGTACAGCTCATCGCGCGACAGCTCGGCCACGTTGCGGCCGTCGACGTGGATGCTGCCGGCATCGGCGTACATCTGCCCGGTGATGTGCTTGAGCAGGGTGGTCTTGCCGGTGCCGCTGGGGCCCATGATCGAGGTGATCTTGCCGCGCGGAATGTCCAGGTCCAGCGCGTCGAAGATGGTCTTGCCGCCGAGCACCGTGGTCAGGCCGCGGATGCGCACCAGGGTGGCGTCGTCAGGCGTGGCGCGAACGGTTTCGGTCATGGGCGGAGAAAGCCGTGGGGAGAGGAGACAAGGTAATGGAAGCGCGCTGCGAAGACCATGTAAAAACGGTCACGGGTCTCAGGCTCCGGCCATCAGCTCGGCGATCAGCGCCTCATGCCGCTGCCACTGCAGCGCGCTGCGCAGGCGCACCGCCCGCACGATCGCCTGCAGCCCGGCCAGCGCCTCGTCGAACACGTCGTTGACCAGGATGTAGTCGAACTCGTGCGCGTGGGCGATCTCGCCGCGCGAATTGCGCAGGCGGCGCTCGATCACCTCGGCGCTGTCCGATCGACGGCCGCGCAGGCGCCGTTCAAGTTCCGCCCGCGACGGCGGCAGGATGAACACACTGACGCAATCGGGCTTGCTCGCGCGGATCTGCTGGGCGCCCTGCCAGTCGATCTCCAGCAGCACGTCGCGGCCCTGCCCCAGCAGCTGCTGCACCGCAGTGCGCGAGGTGCCGTACAGGTTGCCGTGCACCTCGGCATGTTCCAGGAAGACGCCTTCGGCGATCTCGCGCTCGAACTCGGCGCGCTCGACGAAGTAGTAGTGCCGCCCGTACTGCTCGCCCGGCCGCGGCGGCCGCGTGGTGTGCGACACCGACAGCGAGATCCCCGGCTCGCGCGCCAGCAACGCGTTGACCAGGGTGGACTTGCCCGCACCCGAGGGCGCGGCGACCACGAACAGGGTGCCTTCGAGCGGGGCGTTCATTCGATGTTCTGCACCTGCTCGCGCATCTGCTCGATCAGCACCTTCAGCTCCACCGCTGCGTTGGTGCTGCGCGCGTCGACCGATTTGGAGCCGAGCGTGTTCGCCTCGCGGTTGAACTCCTGCATCAGGAAATCCAGCCGGCGGCCGACCGGTTCCTTCAGGCCGAGCACGCGGCGCGTCTCGCCGATGTGCGTGCTGAGCCGGTCCAGTTCCTCGTCGACGTCGGTGCGGGTGATCTGCAGCACCAGTTCCTGCTCCAGCCGGCCCGGCTCGATCGGCTGTTTCAAATCGGCCAGCCGTGCTTCCAACCGGCTGCGCAGCGCGGCGCGGATCTCCGGCATCCAGCCGCGCACGTCGGCCACCACGCGCTCGATCGCATCCAGCCGGTCGCGCAGGATCGCGCCCAGCTTCTCGCCCTCGCGCTCGCGGGTGGCGGCGAGCGCGTCCAGCGCGCGATCGAGCACGTCGAACAAGGCCGCCTGCTGCGCCTGCGGATCGGCCTCGGCCTGCTGCAGCACGCCGGGGAAGCGCAGCAACTCGGTGAACTGCACCTGCAGCCCGGGAAACAGCGCGGCCATGTCCAGGTTCAGCTCCGACAGGCGCGACAGCAGCGCATGATCCACCTGCAGCGAGCCGCTGCGCGCATCGCTGGTGCGGCGCACGGTCAGGTCCAGCTTGCCGCGCGACAGCTTGGCCGCCACCCGCTCGCGCAACTGCGACTCGAAGCCGCGCAGGTCGTCCGGCAGTCGCGGGCTCAGCTCGAGATAGCGGTGGTTCACCGTGCGCAGCTCGCAGCTGAGCGTGCCGGCGGGGCCGGTGTTCTCGGCACTGGCATAGGCCGTCATGCTGCGGATCATCGGCGTCTTCCGGACATGGGGAAAGGATGCAATGGTAAACTCTCCGGTCCGCGTTGCCCAATCTGGCCAAGCGTCCCCAGGACCGCCCATGAACTCCGTCATCCGCCCCAGCGGCCGCGCCAGCGACCAGCTGCGCAGCGTCAGCATCGAACGCCACTACACCCGCCACGCCGAAGGCTCGGTGCTGGTCAGCTTCGGCGATACCCGCGTGCTGTGCACCGCCAGCATCGAGGACCGCGCGCCGGCCTGGCTGCGCGGCAAGGGCGAGGGCTGGATCACCGCCGAGTACGGCATGCTGCCGCGCGCCACCAACACGCGCACCCAGCGCGAGGCCACCCGCGGCGGCCAGGGCGGGCGCACCATGGAGATCCAGCGGCTGATCGGCCGCAGCCTGCGCGCCTGCGTCAACCGGCAGGCACTGGGCGAGCGCGTGATCACGCTGGACTGCGACGTGCTGCAGGCCGACGGCGGCACCCGCACCGCGGCGATCACCGGCGCCTACGTGGCCCTGGTGGACGCGGTGAACCTGCTGATGAAGCGCGAGAACCTGCGGCGCAACCCGGTGGTGGGCGCGGTCGCCGCGGTCTCGGTGGGCATCTACAGGGGCGTGCCGGTGCTCGACCTCGACTACGCCGAGGATTCGGACTGCGACACCGACATGAACGTGGTGATGAACGACGGCGGCGGCTTCATCGAGGTGCAGGGCACCGCCGAGGGCCACGCGTTCCGCCGCGACGAGATGGACGCGCTGCTGGTGCTGGCCGGGAAGGGCATCGGCGAACTGGTCGCGGCGCAACGCGCGGCACTGGCCCGATAGCGTAGGGCGGGCACTGCCCGCCATCGTCCTGCCACCCAGCAGCCGGCGGGCAGTGCCCGCCCTACACGCATTTCCAAAGGTTGACGGAGTGAGTCCATGACCCAGCGCATCGTGCTGGCCAGCAGCAACCGCGGCAAGCTCGCAGAGTTCAATGCGCTGCTCGCCGACAGCGGCTTCGAGGTGGTCACGCAATCGAGCCTGGGCATCGAGGACGCCGAAGAAACCGGACTCAGCTTCGTCGAGAACGCGCTGCTCAAGGCACGCCACGCCGCGCGCGCCAGCGGCCTGCCCGCGTTGGCCGACGACTCCGGCCTGTGCGTGAATCACCTGCATGGCGCGCCCGGCCTGTACTCCGCACGCTATGCTGGCGAGCACGGCGACAGCGCGGCGAACAACGCCAAGCTGCTGCGCGCGCTGGACGGCGTGCAGGCGGCGCAGCGCGGCGCGTTCTTCCTCTGCGCGCTGGTCCTGCTGCAGCACGCGGACGACCCCGCTCCGCTGATCGCCGAAGGCCGCTGGCACGGCCGCGTGCTCGATGCGCCGCGCGGCGAGCGGGGTTTCGGCTACGACCCGCTGTTCCTGCCGCACGGCCAGTCGCGCAGCGCCGCCGAACTCGAGCCGGCGCTGAAGAACACGCTCAGCCACCGCGGCCAGGCGCTGGCGCAATTGCACGCGAAACTTCGCCCGGCCTGATCCGGGCAAGCATCTGCGCCGCCGCTACCACACCACGACTTGGTGTCGGGCTGCATGAAGGTGCTGGCCGCAGGCAGCATCCGCCACGATGTTGGCGCCGCAACTAACAGGTACCTCTTTCGCTTGTTTCGCTTTTGCGTTTATTGCGTTTATTGCGTTTATTTCGATTCCGCGTTACGCTCGTCCTCCATCCACGGGAGGCTCTGCTATGACCGCCCTGCGCAACGAACAACTCGTCAACCCGCCCGCCACTCCCCAGGAATCCGAACTGGCGCGCACCAGCAGCCGCCTGCTGGCGGCCTGTATCGGCCACGGCTCCACCGCACGCCTGCGCGTGATCGACGGCGAGCAGGAGATCGAGGTGCCGGTGGCGGCACTGCGAATGCTGGTAGACATCCTCGCCAACATGGCCGAAGGCAACGCGATGAGCCTGGTCCCGGTCCATGCCGAGCTCACCACGCAGCAAGCCGCGGATTTTCTCAACGTCTCACGGCCGTACCTGGTCGGCTTGATCGATCGCGGCGAGCTGACCCATCACAAGGTCGGCACGCATCGACGTATCTATTTCCGCGACCTGATGGCGTACCGCGAGCAACGTCTGATGCAGAGCCATGCAGCACTGGACGCCCTAGCCGAACAGGCACAAAAACTCGATCTGGACTATTGAGGCATGTCGAACTTCATCGCGATGTTCGACGCCTGCGTGTTGTACCGCGAATCCCTGCGCAATCTCTTGCTACATCTCGCCCTGAGTGGCTTGTACCGCGCGCGCTGGACTGCGCGCGTACACGAAGAATGGATCAGGGCATTGTGCGCCAGCGTCCCGATCTTTCCCGCGACGATCTGGAGCGAACTCGACGACTGATGGATGAAGCGATACCCGACTGCCTGATCACGGGATACGAACATCTGGAGAACGGGCTGCTCCTGCCCGATTCCGACGACCGCCACATACTTGCTGCAGCAATTTTCAGCCACGCCGGAACCATCGTGACCTACAACCTAAAGGATTTCCCTGACAACGCGCTCGCGCCACACGGAATCACCGCACAGCATCCCGACACCTTCATCGAGCATGCCTTCGGCATCGACCGATCGGCCGTGATTATGGCCGTTCGCAGTCACCGCGCATCGCTCAAGAACCCACCGAGAACGACCGAAGAGTTGTTTGACAGCTATTTGCGACACGAACTGGCAGCGACCGTCGCCTTGCTGAGACCTCATGCGCCACTACTCTGATACATCCGCACATCCCGGCCATCTGCCGTGTCGCTGACCGCACCGCCACTGTCGCTGTACGTGCACATGCCGTGGTGCGTGAAGAAGTGCCCGTACTGCGACTTCAACTCGCACGGCCTGCGCAGCGAGCCGCCGCCCTACGCCGCCTACATCGGCCACCTGCTGGCCGACCTCGACGCCGACCGCGCCGAGTTTGCCGCGGCGCTGGAAGGCCGCCCGCTGATCAGCATCTTTTTCGGCGGCGGCACGCCCAGCCTGTTCGCGCCGGAGCTGATCGCGCGCCTGCTCGACGGCGTGCGCGAGCGGCTGCCGCTGGCCGACGACGCCGAGATCACCCTGGAGACCAACCCCGGCACGGTCGAGCACGGCCGCTTCGACGGCTACCTCGCCGCCGGCGTCAACCGCATCTCGTTCGGCGTGCAGAGTTTCGACGACGACAAGCTCCGGCGGCTCGGCCGCATCCATTCGGCCAGCGAGGCCGAGGCCGCGGTGAAATCGGCGCAGGACGCCGGCTACGCCAACATCAACCTCGACCTGATGTACGCGCTGCCGCGGCAGGATCTCGATGGTGCGCTGACCGACGTGGAACGCGCGGTCGCGCTCGCGCCCACGCACATCTCGCACTACCAGCTGACGCTGGAGCCGAACACGGTGTTCGCCGCCAACCCGCCGCCGCTGCCCGACGACGACCACGCCTGGGCGATGCAGGAGGCCTGCGAGGCGCGCCTAGCCGAGGCCGGCTACGGCCAGTACGAAATCTCCGCGTACGCCCGGCCTGACCGACGCTGCCTGCACAACCTCAACTACTGGGAATTCGGCGACTACCTCGGCATCGGCGCCGGCGCTCACGGCAAGCTCAGCGACGCGGCCAGCGGCCTGGTGCGGCGGCGTTGGAAGAGCCGCCACCCGCGCGCCTACATGCAAGCGAACGGCGGTCCGGACCGGATCGGCGGCGACAGCATGGTCGGCGCGGACGAGCTGCCGTTCGAATACATGCTCAACGCGCTGCGCCTGGTCCACGGCGTGCCGATGGCCGCCTTCGCCGAGCGCACCGGCCTGCCGTCGGCGCGCATCGCCGCCGCACTGTCAACGGCGCGCCGGCACGGCTGGCTGCACGACGACCCGCAGCGGCTGCACACCACCGCGCTGGGCCAGCGCTTCCTCAACGACGTGATCGGCCTTTTCCTGGACTGAAAAGCGCGCTGCGGCCACCCGCGCGGATGGCGTCGCTGCCGCAACCGGCATAGACTTGCCGCTTCGGGGGATTCACCAGGGTTCATGCATGGATGTCGGGCACGATCGACGTCATTCGTCCGCGTTGCATCAGGGCAGCCGCATCGGCAATGCGCATTGGCCGGCGCGTACGCAGCGCCTGCTGGAAGCCAGCTGCCATCAGTGCGTGGAAGGCTTGCAGGAACCCCTGCGGCGCTGCCTGAGCGAGTTCGAGAAGCAGCTTTTCGCGCAAGCCGAGCGCGCGCACCATGCCGGCGACCAGCAGGACTGCTTCTCCAGCCGGCAGCGTGTGCTGCAGGGCCGCGCCGCCTACACGCAACGTTTCGTCCTGCATATCGGCCGCGCGTTCAACGGCATCGACAGCGCCCGGTCCGCGCCGGCCGCCGCCAGCCCCAAGCCGTGGCAGACGCTGGCGCTGGTCGACCCCGGCGAGCAGGAAGTGTCGATGAGCCTGGAACAGCTGGGCGTCCGAGGCGAGGTGCGCCACGCCAGTGTGCTGTACGAGCTGGGTCATCGGCTGGCGGTGCTGATCGGTGCACCGCCACTGGAGGGGCTGGCGCTGCCGCTGGGTCCCTACGCGCTGGCCCGGGCCTGCCACGAGGCGGGGGCGGAGCTGGAACTGCCGCTGAAGCACCAGTTGATGCTGCTGCAGCACTTCGACCAGTGGGTGATCCAGGCGCTGGCGCCGATGTACGACGTCATCAATGCGCACCTGCAGGGCGACGGCATCCTGCCGCAACTGCGCAGCATCCCCATCCCGCGCCACGTCGGCAAACGATCGCGCCCTGTTGCCAGCAGCGGAGCTGCAGCGGCCAGCGAACCGGCTGCCGCGCCCACCGGCGCACCCCACACCGGCGTCAGCGCCGGCAGCGGCGCGCCGATCGAGGTGCTTGAATCCCTGCGCGACCTGCTCGCGCGCCAGCGCGCCAGCCAGAGCGGGGTCAGCGGCCAGGCGGCCGGCCGCGCCGCCAGCGAACAGGAGCTGCAATCCGCGCTGGGCGCGCTGCAGCAACACCTGGCCCAGCTCACCGACCAGGCCGGCCGTGAACTGCGCAGCGCGGCACGGCTGCGCGAGGAGCTGCTGGCCCAGCTCAACGCCGGCAAGCCCGGCGACGCGCCACGCACCCGCTTGAGCGACGAGCAGAGCGACAAGGTCGAACTGGTTGCGCGGCTGTTCGAACAGCTTGGCCAGCAGCTGCAACGCGGCGGCAACGCCCGCCAGCTGCTCGGTGACCTGCAACTGCCGGTACTGCGCATGGCGGTGACCGACCGCGGCTTCTTCGAGCAACGCGAGCATCCGGCGCGCCGGCTGCTCGACACGGTGACTGCCGCCGCGAACGACTGGCTCGACGGCAGCGACGACGAGAGCAACCGCCCACTCGCCAGCAAGCTCGAGCAACTGGTCGCCCGCGCCAGCCGGGAACCGCCCAGTGCGGGGCTGTACACCACGCTGCTGGCCGACATCGAGCACCACCTGGCCCTGCTCACGCGCAAGGCGCAGGCCGCCGAACGGCGCCACGTGGAAGCCGCGCAGGGGCGCGAGCGGCTGGACCAGGCCCGCCACCGCGCCGGCGAACTGATGGCCGAACGCTTCGCGCTGTCGCCGCCGCGCGGCCTGTTGCGCGCCCTGCTCGACCGCGCCTGGTCCGACGTGCTGGCCCTGACCCTGCTGCGGCATGGCGAGGACAGCGAGGCGTTCGACACGCAACTGGCGATCACCGACCAGTTGCTCGGCCGCCTGCCGGTGGGCGACCGCCGGCAGCTGCAGGCGGAGGTGGAAGCCGGCCTGCAGCGGATCGGCATCCACGCCGAGGAAGCCGTGCAGGTGGCGCAGCGGCTGCTCGGCGCGGGTGCCCCCGACCCTGTCGGCGAGCTGCCCAGCACCACCGACCTCGCGCTGCGCCTGAAGCAGCATCAGCGCCTCGGCGAATTGCAGTCCGCTCCGCCGCAGAAACCGGCGCTGGCGCCGCCAGCCGCGGCGCCGGAGCCCAGCCCGCGTGAACGGGACATCGAACAGCACCTGCGCCAGCTGCCGTTCGGCAGCTGGTTCGAGTTCGTCGACCCGGCCAGCGGGCGGATCGCCCGGCGCAAGCTGGCCTGGTACTCGCCGGTCTCCGGGCATTGCCTGCTGGTTAGCCAGCGCGGCCAGCGCGGCGAGGAGACGAGCCTGGCGCAGCTGGCCCGCGAGGTGGCCAGCGGTCGCGCCTGCGAAGTACCGGCGCAACCGGAGAGCCTGCTCGACCGCGCCTGGCGCAGCCTCACCGGCAGCCTGCGCCAGGCCACCGCGCCACGCCGCCACGCCCCGCCGGAGGACGCACACCGATGAGCAGCAGCGACCAGCGCCGCGCCGAACGCAAGCGCGCCAGCGCCAACGCCGTGGTCACCGACGCGATCAGCGGCCTGCCGATCGGCCACCTGGGCAACCTGTCGATGACCGGCATGCTGCTGATCGGCGCGCAGGCGCCGCGCAGCGAAGCGCTGTACCAGGTCAGCCTGACGCTGTCCGGTGCGGAGCGAATGCTGGCGCCGTCGCAACCGATCGAAGTCGGCATCCAGGAGCAGTGGCATGAAGCCGCCGCCAGTTCGGGGCAGATCTGGGCCGGCTACCGCATCGTGGCGATCACCGACGCCGACGCCGCGCGCATCGAGAGCTGGCTGGCACAGGACTGAGAGGTTGTGATTTTTTCAACCTCTCAGGTCGGCCAGGGACGGCCGAACATGAAACAGTCACGCCAGTGACTGTTTCATGTGAGCGGGTCCGGGCGTGTACCGGACTCGCGATCGAAGAAAACCACGGGATGTGGTTTTCTTCACAAGCTCTGAGCCGCCTCCGCCCGTCGTTCGCTGGCGGGCAGCGCGCGTACGCGCGATCATGGTCACCTGTTTCCCCTTCCCCGTTCACGGGCCGCGCCGGCGCCCGCGCGACGCGGCCACTGGCCGCCGCCGATCCGCCCGCGCCGCCGAGGAGTCACCATGCACGAGCAGGCCGCCCCGCTCGCTGTATCCGCACCACCTGGCCACCCTGCGCGAGCGCGCCGACAAGGCCCTCGCGCTGGGCGGCTTCGACCACCTGCTGGTCGCCGCCGGCACGCCGCTGCGCAAGTTCCTCGACGACCAGGACTACCCATTCATCGCCAACCCGCACTTCAGGCACTGGCTGCCGCTGGACGGCGCGCCGGGCAGCTGGGTCGCGTACACCCCGGGGGCGAAACCGAAGCTGGTGTTCGTGCAGCCGCGCGATTACTGGCACGTAGTGCCGGAAGCGCCGCGCGGCTACTGGGTCGAGTACTTCGACATCGTCACCGTGCGCAGCGCGGCGGAAGCCGTCGCGCAGCTGCCGGCCGGCAGGTGCGCGGTGATTGCCCCGGCCTGCCCCGGCATCGACGGCGTGGAGGTCAACAACCCGCCAGCGGTGCTCGATTACCTGCACTGGCACCGCTCGTACAAGACCCCGTACGAGTTGGCGCTGATGCGCGAAGCCAGCCGCATCGGCACGCGCGCGCACCGCGCCGCCGAGGCCGCTTTCCGCGCCGGCCGCAGCGAGTTCGGCATCCACCTGACCTACCTCGCCGCTGCGCGCCAGATCGACGCCGAACTGCCCTACGCCAGCATCGTGGCCCTGAACGAACACGGCGCGGTGCTGCACTACACGCACTTCGACCGCACACCGCCGCATGAAAGCCGCTCGTTCCTGATCGACGCCGGCGCCAGCGCCGCCGGCTACGCCAGCGACATCACGCGCACCTACGCCGCGCCCCACGCGGCCGAATTCCAGGCGCTGATCGACAGCCTCGACGCCGCCCAGCAGGGTTTCGTGGCGAAGGTGCGCGCCGGGCAGAGCTACCCCGAGCTGCACATCCACGCCCACCACGTCATCGCGGGCGTGCTGCGCGAGCACGGCTTCATCCGCATGAGCGCGGAAAGCGCGGTCGAGTCCGGCGTCAGCAGCGCGTTCTTCCCGCACGGCCTGGGCCACCCGATCGGCCTGCAGGTGCACGACGTCGCCGGCTTCCAGCAGAGCGAGCACGGCGGCAGCATCGCGCGCCCGGACGGCCACCCGTACCTGCGCATGACCCGCGTGCTGGAACCGGGCATGGTGGTGACGATCGAGCCCGGCCTGTACTTCATCGACATGCTGCTGGCCGAACTGCGCAACCAGCCGGTCGCCGCCGACGTCGACTGGGCGAAGGTCGACGCGTTCCGCCAGTACGGTGGCATCCGCATCGAGGATGACGTGGTGTGCACCGACGGCGCGCCGGAAAACCTCACGCGCGACGCGTTCGCGCTGAGCTGAGCCGGACCATCGCGACCGACACCGCGCCCGGTACCAGCCTCCGCTGCGATATTCGTCCACACCGCGCCTACATCCGTGCGGCGTATGCTGACGAACAGGTGATGCACGGATCCGTAGCATGTCCGGTCCCGCGATTTCCAGCGTTCCGCCCGCAAGCCTCCGGACGGCACCACGTCCGCTGCGGCGGCTGACGCTCGAGCTGTTCGGCATTGTCGCGCTGAAGCTCGCGGCGCTCACGCTGATCTGGTGGATGGTGTTCGCGCCGCAGCCGAAACCCGACGTCAGCCCGGCTGCGGTCGCACAACGACTGGCCCCTGCCTCGCCCGCACCGCCGGAAGCCCAGCCATGATCCTGATCGACGCCGACGTGGTCACGTTGTCGCGCCTGCAGTTCGCGCTGACCGCGCTGTACCACTTCCTGTTCGTGCCGCTGACGCTGGGGCTGGTGTGGATGCTGGCCATCATGGAAAGCGTGTACGTGATGACCGGGCGCGAAGTGTGGAAGCGCATGGTGCAGTTCTGGGGCGTGCTGTTCGGCATCAACTTCGCGATGGGTGTGGCCACCGGGGCGACCATGGAATTCCAGTTCGGCATGAACTGGGCGTACTACTCGCACTACGTGGGCGACATCTTCGGCGCGCCGCTGGCGATCGAGGGGCTGATGGCGTTCTTCCTCGAAGCCACCCTGATCGGCGTGTTCTTCGTGGGTTGGGACCGCCTCTCGCGGATCAAGCACCTGCTGGTGACCTGGTTCCTCGCGCTGGGCACCAGCCTGTCGGCGCTGTGGATCCTGGTGGCGAATGCGTGGATGCAGCACCCGGTGGGCTCGGCGTTCAACCCTGCCACGATGCGCATGGAGGTCACCTCGTTCTCCGAGGTGCTGTTCAACGCGGTGGCGCAGGAGAAGTTCGTGCACACGGTGAGCGCCGGCTACGTGCTGGGCGCGATGTTCGTGCTGTCGATCAGCGCGTGGTACCTGCTGCGCGGGCGCAACGTGGACTTCGCCAAACGCTCGATGACGGTGGCAGCCAGCTTTGGCCTGGCCGCGGCGCTGTCGGTGGTGGTGCTCGGCGACGAATCCGGCTACGGCGTGTCGCTGAACCAGAAGATGAAGATGGCCGCGATCGAGGCGATGTGGGAGACCGAGCCGGCGCCGGCCCCGTTCACCGTGTTCGGCCTGCCCGATATGGGACAGCGCACCACCCGTTACGCGCTGAAGATCCCGTGGGTGATGGGGCTGATCGGCACCCGCTCGCTCGACCAGACAATGCCCGGCATCAACGAACTGGTGAATGATGCGAAGGGACGCATCGGCAACGGCATCCAGGCCTACGACGCGATGCTGATGCTGCGCCGGAACAAGGACGACGCACAGGCGAAAGCGACGCTCGCTGCGCACGACAAGGATCTCGGCTACGCGCTGCTGCTGAAGAAGTACGTGGACGACCCGCGCCGGGCCACGCCGGCGGACATCCAGCAGGCCGCCGACAGCACCATTCCGAACGTGCCGGTGCTGTTCTGGTCGTTCCGCATCATGGTCGCCTGCGGTTTCTATTTCATCGCGCTGCTCGCACTCTCGTTCTGGAAGGCTAGCAAGCGCACGCTGGACAGCCAGCGCTGGTACCTGCGGCTGGCGCTGTGGAGCCTGCCGCTGCCGTGGGTCGCCATCGAGCTGGGCTGGATCGTGGCCGAGTACGGCCGCCAGCCGTGGGCGATCGAGGGCGTACTGCCCACCGCGTTGGGCGTGTCGGCGGTGAGCACGGGGCAGGTCCTCACCTCGCTCGGCGGCTTCGTGCTGTTCTACACCGCGCTGGCGGTGGTCGACGTGGTGCTGATGCTGAAGTTCGCGCGCAAGGGGCCGGACGGGCTGGGCATCTGGCCGCCGGCGACCACCGTCCTTTCCTCCGACCGGCCCTGAGGAGATCGCCATGCTCGACTACGCCACGTTGCGGGTGATCTGGTGGGCCTTGCTGGGCACGCTGCTGATCGGTTTCGCGATCATGGACGGCTTCGACTTCGGTGTCGCCGGCCTGCTGAAGGTGCTCGGGCGCGACAACGAGGAACGGCAGGTGCTGCTGGAAGGCATCGAGCCGACCTGGGAAGGCAACCAGGTGTGGTTCATCCTGGCCGGCGGCGCCACCTTCGCGGCGTGGCCGATGCTCTACGCGGTGTCGTTCTCCGGCATGTACTTCGCCATCGCGCTGGTGCTGCTGGTGCTGATCCTGCGCCCGGTCGGCTTCAACTTCCGCGGCAAGATCCACGACGCGCGCTGGGCCTCGCTGTGGGACTGGGTGCTGACCGGTTCCGGGCTGGCGGTGATGCTGCTGGCCGGCGTCGCGTTCGGCAACCTGTTCCTCGGCCTGCCGTTCCGCCTCGACGACGACCTGCGCATGAGCTGGCATGGCGGCTTCCTCGACCTGCTGCATCCGTTCGCGCTGCTGTGCGGACTGATCTCGCTCGCCATGCTGCTGGCGCACGGCGCGTGCTTCGCGGCGTTCAAAGCCGACCACGCGATCGCCGCGCGCGCGGTGGCGATCGCGCGCTGGACCACGCTGGTGTTCGCCGCGCTGTACGTGCTGGCCGGCCTGTGGCTGGCCTGGGGCGTGCCCGGCTACGCGGTCGTCGGGCCGGCGGCGGCCGCAGGTGTTTCCAACCCGCTGTTCAAGCAGGTCGCGGTCGGCGGCAGCTGGTTCGCCAGCTACCTGCAATATCCGTGGTTCTGGGCCGCGCCGCTGCTGGCGCTGGCCGCGGCGGTCGGCGTGCAGGCGCTGGTGGGCCGACGCAACATGGCAGGCTTCCTCGCCAGCAGCGTGATGGTCGGCGGCACGATCGCCTCGGCCGGCTTCGCGCTGTTTCCGTTCCTGCTGCCGTCCAGCCTCGACCCGCGTTCCAGCCTCACCGTGTGGGACGCCTCGTCGAGCCGCGGCACGCTGCAGCTGATGCTGGTAGCCACGGCGGTATTGCTGCCGGTGGTGATCCTCTACACCGGCTGGGTGTACCGGGTGATGCGCGGGCGGGTCACGCTGGAACAGGTACGCAAGGCGCATGGCGGTTATTGAGTGCGCAACGAACCGGAGGTGGTCTGACCATGTGGTACTTCTCATGGATCCTCGGCCTGGGTCTGGCCTGCGCCTTCGCGATCCTCAACGCGATGTGGTACGAGCTGCACGCCACCGACGAGGCGAACCGCCAGCGCGAGGATTCCGAACTGCCGGACGCGCTGACCTAGCGACGCCCCAATCCGTTCACCCGCGTGCGGCCAGCAGCGCCTCGATCGCCTCGGGTTCCTTCGGCACCGCGGCGCTCAGCACCTCGTGGCCGTCGCGGGTCACCGCCACGTCGTCCTCGATGCGGATGCCGATGCCGCGCCAGCGTTCGGCCACCGAGCGGTCATCGGGCGGCACGTACAGGCCCGGCTCCACCGTCAGCACCATGTCCGGTTCGAGCAGGCGCGATTCGCCGTCGACCCGGTAGTCGCCCACGTCGTGCACGTCCAGCCCCAGCCAGTGGCCGGTCTTGGCGGGGAAGTAGCGCTGGTAGCTGCCGCTCGCAACCGCCTCGTCGGCGCTGCCCTTGAGCAGGCCCAGTTCGCACAGGCCCTCGGCCAGCACGCGCACCGCCGCCGTGTGTGCGGCGCCGAACGGCCGCCCCGGCCGCACCTCCTCGATCGCCGCCAGCTGCGCGGCCAGCACCACTTCGTACAGCGCGCGCTGCTCGCGGCTGTAGCGGCCGTTGACCGGGAACGTGCGGCTGATGTCGGACGCATAGCAATCCAGTTCGGCGCCGGCGTCGATCAGCAGCAGTTCGCCGGCACGCAGCGGCGCGCGGTTGCTCTGGTAATGCATCACGCAGGCGTTCGCGCCGCCGGCGACGATCGGCGGGAACGCCGCCACCGCGCCGCGGCTGCGCACCACCCGCAGCAGCTCGGCCTCCACCTCGTACTCATGGCGGCCCGGCGTGGCGGCCTGCATGCCGGCCAGGTGCGCGTCCGCGGCGACCGCGGCGGACGTGCGCATCAGCTTCAGCTCGGCGCGCGACTTGTACAGGCGCAGGTCGTGCAGCAGGTGGCCGAGCGCCACGAACTCCTTCGGCACCACGCCGCCGCCGCGCAGCTGGCGCAGGCGGCGCATCCAGCCGAGCAGGTGCGCGTCGAAATCCGGCTCGCGGCCGAAGTGGCAGTACACGCGGCTGCGCCCTTCGATCATGCCGGGCAGGATGTCGTCGATGTCCTCGATCGGGAAGGCGTCGTCCAGCCCGAAGTCGGCCACCGCCCGCTCGGTGCCGATCGACGGGCCGTGCCAGCGCTCGCGCGCCGGATCATGCTCGCGGCAGAACAGCACCGCCTCGCCGTGCCGGCGCCCCGGCAGCAGTGCCAGCATGGCGTCGGCCTCGGGGAAACCCGCCAGGTAATGGAAGTCCGAATCCTGCCGGTACGGCCACGCCGCGTCGGCGTTGCGCATGCGCTCGGGCGCGGCGGCGACCAGCACCACGGCATCCTCGCCGGCCATCTGCATCAGCTGGCGGCGCCGTCGCGCGAACTCCTCCGCGCCGATCGCCAGCGCAGCCAGTTTCGAGGCATCAGGGATCAATGCACGCGGCCGCTGGACGACGGGTCGGGCGCCGCGCATTCGGCGTACAGCAACATCGCCGCGACGCGCACGAACTCCTGCACCTCGACCAGCGCGTCCTCGTCCTCGTCTTCATCGCCGAAATCGAACGACGAGGCGGCCACCGTGCCGAGATCGCGCAACACCTCCTGCGCCTCCTCCGACAGCTGCGCGTGCGCCGCGGCGCCAGCCAGACCGAAACCGCCCAGGAAACCGCGGCACCAGTCGACCATCGCCTCGGCGCGTTCGGCCAGCGGGCGGTCGTCTTCCGGCAGCAGCGGCTCGAAGCCCAGCTCGGCATCGGCCAATTCGGCTTCGCTCTGCCGGGCCAGCCGGTCGAGCAGGGCCAGGTCCTGCGCGCCGACGTCGGCGACCTCGCCATCCAGTTGCAGCGCGGCCAGCACCGGGCTGCCGCGCAACGAGCCGCCGCCGGCCAGGTAGCCGCTTAGCGAGCCATGCAGCTCGCTGGCCGTGGTGCCCAGGCGCAGACGCCCGACCAGCGCGTCGATCTCGTCGTGGCCCACGAATTCGGGTGCCGCCATGGCGATGCTCCTGCAGGAAATGGCCGCCAGTCTAATGCAGCCCGGCACCGCCACCGAGCCGGCTGTTTTCCGCCGGCGTCCTGTTATAGTTTTGGACATGAGCACGCCCGAACCCGTCCAGACCGATCCGGTCCATCAAGAGCTGGCCGCCTTGGCCCGGCAGCTTGACCGGCTGCTCGATACGGTGCGTCGCCTCACCGAGGAGAACCGCAGCCTGCGCCAGAGCCAGGAACAGTTGTCCGGCGAGCGCGCCGGCCTGCTGGCGCGCAACGAGCAGGCCCGCAGCCGCGTCGAGGCGATGATCCAGCGGCTCAAATCGCTAGAGAACAACGGTTGAGCGTGCCCATGTCCAGCAGCAGTGAACCGGTCGCACTGCGACTGATCGACCGCGAATTCCTGATCGCCTGCGCGCCGGAAGAGCGCGAGGGCCTGCTCGAGGCCGCCGGCTTCCTCGACCGCAAGATGCGCGAACTGCGCGCCAACGCCAAGGCGCCGAGCTTCGAGCGGCTGGCCGTGCTTACCGCGATCAGCGTGGCGCACGAATTCCTCAGCCTGCGCAAGCAGCACGACAACCAGGAGCGCCGCCTCAGCGACGGCCTCGCCACGCTGCGAAGCAAGCTCGATGCCGCGCTCGACGGCGAACCGCTGCGGCGCTGAACAGCGGTCCGCACGCTCGCCGGCAGTGGCACATTCCGGAACAAGCGCCTAAAATCGGCCCCGGCGTTTTCTGCGATGTGCGCCAGCACGCCGTTACATTTGCCTTGTTCCTAAATACGGCCCCGGGTCGGCTTCACATCGGCTGTTGTGCATGTCCGCCACGTGCGGAAAGCCTTGAGGCCATGTAGCTCTCCCACCTGATCCATCGTGGATCAAGGTCGTTCGGCGGGCAGCGGCATCGCGGTTGACGCCACTCATTCCCCCGCCCCGTTCGTCCAGCGACGAACGGGGCGCACCACGACGGAGTTGCGCGCACCGTGGACGCCCTCGCCCGACGACGCGAGCTTCGCCAACGCCTGGCCGACCAGCGTCGCGCCCTGCCGCCGACCGAGCGCATCGCCGCTGCCCAGGGCCTGCGTCGCAGCCTTGAGCAGCTGCCCGAATACCTCACCGATACCCGCGTGGCCGGCTACTGGGCCAGCCACGGCGAGCTGCCGCTGAATCTGGCGATCGCGCCGCTGGCCGGCCGCGGCCAGCAGTTCCTGCTGCCGGTGATCACGGCGGGCCGACAGCTGCGCTTCGCGCCCTGGCAAGCCGGCGACGAGGTGCAGCCGAACCGCTACGGCATACCCGAGCCGGTCGCGCCGGGTGAACTGCTGGAGCCGTTCCAGCTCGACCTGATACTGGTGCCGCTGCTCGGCTTCGATCGCCACGGCCACCGGCTCGGCCACGGCGGCGGCTACTACGACCGCAGCTTCGCCTTCCTCAACGAGCAGGTACGCCCGACCGAACCGCTGCTGGTCGGCATCGCCTACGCGTTCCAGGAACTGCCCGCGATCGAGGAGGCAGAATGGGACGTTCCGCTCGATTTCGTCGCCACCGAGCGCGAACTTATCGACTGCCACGCGCCAGCCCCCCACCCGGAGACCGCCGCGTGAACCACTGGCTGATGAAGTCCGAACCGGACGCGTTCTCGATCGACGACCTCAAGCGCAAGAAGCGCGAAGCCTGGGACGGCGTGCGCAACTACCAGGCGCGCAACTACATGCGCGACGACATGCGCCCCGGCGACAAGGTGTTCTTCTACCACTCCAACTGCGCCGTGCCCGGCATCGTCGGCATCGCCGAGGTCGCCACCGACGCTTACCCCGACCCCAGCCAGTTCGACCCCAAGAGCAAATACTTCGACCCCGGCAGCTCGCGCGACAACCCGCGCTGGATGCTGGTCGACGTGAAGTTCGTGAAGAAGCTCAAGCGCACGATCAGCCTGGACGAGCTGAAGGGCCACGACGCGCTGGCCGACATGCCGCTGCTGCGCAAGGGCAACCGGCTGTCGGTGATGCCGGTCGATGCCGCGCACTGGAAATACATCCTCGCGCTGGAATGAGCGCTGCCCGACCCTCTTGCACCGGACCCCATCCATGAGCAATGCCAACGAAAAACGCCTGGCCGGCGAAGCCGCGATCCGCTACGTCGAGGATGGCGCCATCGTCGGCGTCGGCACCGGCTCCACCGTGGCGTTCTTCATCGACGCGCTGGCCGACCTGAAGCAGCGCATCCAGGGCGCCGTGTCCAGCTCGGAGCAGTCCACCGCGCAGCTGAAGAAGCTGGGCATTCCGGTGCTCGATCTCAACGCCACCGGCCCGTTGACGCTCTACGTCGACGGCGCCGACGAGTGCGATCCGTACAAGCGGCTGATCAAGGGCGGCGGCGCCGCGCTGACCCGCGAGAAGATCGTCGCGGCGGCCAGCGAGAAGTTCGTCTGCATCATCGACTCCAGCAAGCGGGTCGAGCTGCTCGGCAAGTTCCCGGTACCGATCGAGGTGATCCCGATGGCGCGCAGCCTGATCGGCCGCGAGATCGTCAAGCGCGGTGGCCAGCCGGTGTGGCGCGACGGCGTCACCACCGACAACGGCAACTGGATCATCGACGTGCACGGCTGGCAGATCGTCGACCCGGCCGCGCTGGAGAGCGAGCTGAACCAGCTGCCCGGCATCGTCACGGTCGGCCTGTTCGCGCGGAGGCCGGCGGACGTGGTGCTGATCGGCGACCGCGAGATGTGAGGCGTGGGCGGCCCGGCGCAGCGGGCCGCCGCCTCTGTCTGCCTCAGCGCTTCTTCGAACCGCGGGCGTGCCCGTAGCCTTCCATCAGGTCGCCGGCAGCCGGGCGTGGTTTCAGGCCGTCGCGGAAACGCAGGTGGCGCGAGGACTCGCGCGCCTCGCGCAGGCGCCGCGCATGGGCGGCAAGGATGTCGCCGCGGGTGAGGATGCCCACCAGCCTGCGCGAGTCGTCCTTGCCCACCACGATCAGCCGCCCCACCTTCTCGGCCACCATGTGGTCGGCCGCCTCGCGCAGCGAGTGGTTCTCGTTGACCGCGATGGGCTCGCGCGTCACCAGCTCGCCGAGGGTCTGGGTGTAGTGCCACTGCGGATCGAGCAGAGTGCGCCTGGTCAGCACGCCGTACACCCGGCCGCTCTCGTCCACTACCGGGAAACCCTGGTGGCGCGTCTCCGGCGCGCCGTCGTTGAGCCAGGGGCGCACCTCGGCCAGAGTCTGGCCGGTCCTGAGCGTCACCACTTCGCGTGAACACACGTCGCCCACCGCCACCTGTTCGAGGTAATCCGCCGCGTACTCGGAGGGCACGCGCACGCCGCGGCGGGCGATTTTCTCGGTCATGATGGTGTTGCGCATGATCAGCGCGGAGATCAGGTAGGCCGCAGTGCAGCCGCCCAGCAGCGGCAGCAGGCAGGCCGGCTGGTGCGAGGTCTCGAAGGCAAACACCACCGCCGTCAGCAGCGCGCGCGAGGAGCCGGCGAAGATGGCCGCCATGCCCACCAGCGCTGCGATACGTGGGTCGATGGCCAAAGCCGGCAGGACATGATCCAGGCCGATGCCGATCACCGCCCCCAGCGAACCGCCGATCATGAACAACGGCGCTAGCGTGCCGCCGGACGTGCCGCTGCCCAGCGCGATCACCCAGGAGATGAACTTCAGCGCGCCGAAGCTGAGCAGCATGGCAAGGCCGAAGTGGCCCTGCACCAGCGCGTCGATGTTGTCGTAGCCCACGCCCAGGGTGCGCGGCTCGATCCAGCCGACCACGCCAGCCACGAGCGCGCCCAGCGCCGGCCACCACATCCAGTGGATCGGCAGCTTCTCGAACAGGTCCTCGACGCCGTACACCGCCTTGGTCACCCACACCGAGGCATAGCCAACCAGGCCGCCGATCAGGACGAAGCCGATCAGCGCCCAGCCGCCCGGCTGCGGCACCACGGGCATGGGGAATACCGGCTCCGCGCCGTAGGTCGCGTAACGCACGCCGACCGCAGTCACCGCCGCCAGCGCCACCGGGATCAGCGAACGCGGGCGCAGTTCGAACAGCAGCAGTTCCACTGCCAGCACCAGCGAGGCCACCGGCGCACCGAACACCGCCGCCATGCCGGCCGCCGCGCCGGCGGCCAGCAGCACCTTGCGCTCGTTCGCGGTGACCCGCAGCAGCTGCCCGATCAACGAACCCATCGCGCCGCCGGTGGAGATGATCGGACCCTCGGCGCCGAACGGACCGCCGGTGCCGATGGCGAAGGCCGAGGACAGCGGCTTCAGCCAGGTGATCCGCGCCGGGATGTTCGACTCGTTGGTGAGGATCTGCTCCATCGCCTCGGGAATGCCGTGGCCCTGGATCGCGCGCGAGCCCCAGCGCGCCATGATGCCCGCCAGCAGACCGCCAATGACCGGAACCAGGATGACCCAGGCGCCCAGCTGGTTGCCCGCCGGCGACAGTACGAACGAGCCGCCGCGCGCATGCGGGCCGATCACGTCCGACACCCGGCCGTAGAAGCACAGGTCGGTGATCAGGTTGATGGTGAGCATCAGCAACTGCGCGATATACGCCGCCAGCACGCCCAGGATCACCGCCAGCACGCTGATCAGCAGGATGCGGCGGGTGACCAGGGTTGATTTGCGCGGCATCCGCGCCGCGTCCAGCGAAAGGCCGAGGGCCGGGGCAATCGGCAGCGCATCGGTGCTGCCTACCGTGCGCACGTCAATGTGCGCCACGGGGGTGTCGGTGGCTCGCGTCATGGGGTGACCATGGAGGAAATTGGAAATTTTACGCTGCCGCGATGCGTAACCGAAGAGGCGGGACGCCAGAATGGCGGCGAAATTTCCTGCGGATTCATGCGGTTCGCCGCACCCGGGTCGCCACAACGAAGAAGCCCGCCAAGAGGCGGGCTTCCGATTCGGCGCCATGCATGCTGGCGCGTGATGGCATCTGGATTTGGCAGCCCCGGATGGATTCGAACCACCGAATGCCTGAGTCAGAGTCAGGTGCCTTACCGCTTGGCGACGGGGCTATGGAACTTGGCTTAGCGCTTCGAGAACTGCGTGGCGCGACGTGCCTTGTGCAGACCGACCTTCTTGCGCTCGACCTCGCGGGCGTCGCGGGTCACGAAGCCGGCCTTGCGCAGCGGCGACTTCAGGCTTTCGTCGTATTCGATCAGCGCACGGGCGATGCCCAGACGGATCGCGCCGGCCTGGCCGGTGATGCCGCCGCCGGCAACCGTCACCTTGATGTCGAACTTGTCGGTGTTCTGGGTCAGCTCGAGCGGCTGGCGCACGATCATGCGCGAGGTCTCGCGGCCGAAGAACTGTTCGAGCGACTTGCCGTTGACTTCGATTGCGCCCTTGCCCTTGCGCAGGAACACGCGGGCGGCGGAGGTCTTGCGGCGGCCGGTGCCGTAATTCTGCTGGGTTGCCATGCTCATTTCCTTAAATCTCCAGCGCCTGCGGCTGCTGTGCGGTATGCGGGTGCTCGGCACCGCCGTAGACCTTGAGCTTGCGGTACATCTCGCGGCCCAGCGGGTTCTTCGGCAGCATGCCCTTGACGGCGATCTCGATCACGCGCTCCGGGTAGGTGGCCAGCAGGTCCTTCAGGCTGGTGGTCTTCAGGTTGCCGACGTAGCCGGTGAAGCGGTGGTACATCTTGTCGTCCAGCTTGGCGCCGGTGACCGCCACCTTCTGCGCGTTGATCACCACGATATAATCGCCGGTGTCGCAGTGCGGGGTGTATTCCGGCTTGTGCTTGCCGCGCAGACGACGGGCAATTTCGGTCGATAGGCGACCGAGCGTCTTGTCCGTGGCATCGACCACGAACCAGTCGCGCTTGACGTTGTCGGCATTGGCGCTAAACGTTTTCATTTCAGAATACCTGTCTGCCGCCGTGAGGCGGTACGCATGATTCAGGAAGCATGCTTCGGTGGAACAAAGGCGCGAGATGATAGCGGAGCCGTCATCCACGGCGCAAGCCCACCGGCCGGCGAGCTGTGAGCTGGCAATGATAGCATGACCACCGGACCGCTTGAAAAGCCCCCACCATGCGGGCCACCTGCCGCAGACGGTGGCGGCGAGGCATCCACCGGCCTCGGGTCCGAACCACTGCTGGAAATCCTATGGACATACGCACGCTGAGCCACCTCGACCGCCTGCTTGCCGGCTGCGAACGCGCGCTGGAAGCGATCGCCGGCACGCCCGCGGCGCACCGCCGCTCGCCCGCCACCGGCCTCGCCGAGGCCGCGCTCGACGATGCCGAGCGCCGACACGCCGCCGGCCTGATGCGCGTCAACCATACCGGCGAGGTCTGCGCGCAGGCGCTGTACCTCGGCCAGGCTGCGCTGGCGCGCAACGCCGACAACCGCCAGCACCTGCTGCATGCCGCCGTCGAGGAAACCGACCACCTGGCCTGGTGTGCCGAGCGGCTCAAGCAACTGGACAGCCGCCCCAGCCTGCTCAACCCGCTGTGGTACGCCGGCAGCTACGCGATCGGCGCCGCCGCCGCACTGGCCGGCGACCCGCTCAGCCTCGGCTTCGTAGTGGAAACCGAGCGCCAGGTGGAAGCCCACCTGGCCGAGCACCTGGAAAAGCTACCCGCGCAGGACCAGCGCTCGCGCGCGGTGTTGACCCAGATGCAGTCGGACGAGATCCGCCACGCGCAGGCCGCGCAGCAGCGAGGAGGCGTTGACCTGCCTGCCCCGCTGCCGACGTTGATGCGGTTCAGCTCGCTGGTGATGAAAGCGGTGGCCTACCGCGTATAGGTCCGGGTTCCCGCGGGGCACGAGCCAGCGCCACAAAAAATGCGGCCCGGGGAGCCGGGCCGCATGGCAGATCCAAAACGCTTCGCGGACTCTCCGGCCTACTTGCCGCTTTGGTAAAGCGAGAGATAGCGACCGGCGGCGACGGCATAGGCCGCGCGGGTGACAGAAAGGCCCGGATCGAAATAGGCATGCAGGGTCGGCTGCAGGTCATACGGACCCTGGACCACCGTGAAGCGCGCATTGATGACGCCGCGATCCAGCGCCAGCTGCACGTAACCGCGCAGGTTGGCCGGAATCGAGGCCGCATCGTCGAGCGGGATGCGCCGTCCGTCGTAGAACGCGGTGAGGTCGCCAGTGAACGAACGCGCCTCGTTCTGCAACGCCAGGCTTTGCACCAGGGAATAGGCGAGACCGAGCCGACTGACACTGTCGTTCGGCCGGAACGTGGCGTTCGGCTGCAGCGTCATCACGCCGTCCTGCTTGTTGCTCAGATCGCGCAAGGCGCCCCCGCTGGCGACGGCCGACTCGGCAAACGGATACACGCTGTCGCTGGTACCGACATCGGTAAAGCTGCGCTGGCCGGAGAACGGCAGGTACTGGCGCACGCTGGTGCCCATCAGCAGGTATTGCGCCAGCTCGCCGCGCTTGAGGAACTGGTCGGGACGGAACTGCCCATTCGGGTAACCGTCGACGAGGCGGTTGGCCACGGCGAACTGGATCGCCGACTTGGCCGGATGGTTGGCGATGTCGCCGAGTCCGGTGTAACCGCCGCTGTTGAGGAAGCCGATCTCGCCGTTCACCGTGCCGGGCGCCGCATAGCCGTTGGTGACCTTGGCCGGATCGAGGGCGACGCCGGAAACCGAACCGATGCCGCGCACGGTGACGCCCCACACGCCCGGCTTGGCCGGCGCGCCGGTGGTCACCGTGTCGCCGAGCACCGGCAGCGCGATCGACGAGCCGTAGCGCACGCCGTCCGGATCGATCAGCACCAGCGCGAGGGTGTTGGCGTCGATGGTGGCGCGCGCGCTCACCCAGGCCGTCTCCGGCCCGACCGTGAAGGACTGCTCGCCCACCGGCCCGATCGGCGCGAAGTTCACCGAGAACGGTACCGGCGGCGGCCCCGCGACCAGCACCTCGCTGCTGTTGAAGCTGTTCAGCGCGTTTACGGTCGCACCGAAGCCACCGCGCACGCCGGCGGCCTCGGCCACCGCGGTGTAGGCGTTGATGTGGCCAGCGCCCGCCTCCCACGGCAGCCGTCCGGTCATGTTGGTGGCGGTGCGCGTGATGATGTCGCGGACATTCGCCGGGGTCAGGTTCGGGTTGGCCTCGAGCATCAGCGCGACGATGCCCGCCACGTGCGGCGTGGCCATCGAGGTGCCGCTCATCACGGTGTAGAACGGCAGTTCGGCCGGCGCAAGCGTCGCCGCGTCCTTTTCAGCCGCGAGTGCCGGCAGCGTGCCCGTGCTGTCGCGGGTGGAGACGATGTCCACGCCAGGCGCCACGATGGTCGGCTGGTTGATGTAGGTCCACTGCACGCCGTCCGGCATCTTGAAGGTACCGGACTCGCCGCGCTTGCCGCGCGAGGAGAAGCCGGTGAGCACGCCGTTCTTCTCGCCGGCGCCCACCGAGATCACCCATGGCGCCTGGGCGTAGGGATTGTGAGTGTCTTCGCCCGGGCCGTCGTTGCCTGCGGCGAACACGCTGACGATGCCTCGCTTGTAAAGCTCGTAGCTGGCGATGTTGACCGGATTCAGGGGATCAAACTTGCCCGAGCTGCCCCAGGAATTGCTGGTCACGCGAATCGGGTTGCGGAAGCTGAACTGGTTGGTCGCGGCGTAATCGAGGCCGCCGACCGCGTCAAGGATGAGCAGCACGGCACCGGAGCCGTAGCCGACCAGGTCGGCCCCCGGCGCCACGCCGCGATACAGCCCGTTCGAGCGGGCGCCGGTGCCGCCGATGGTGCCGGCGCAATGGGTGCCATGGCCCGAGCCCCAGTCGGTGTTGGGCACGCCCTCGACATAGGTGATCGGCAGCATCGAATCGAACGAGGCGAGGTTGGTCACGCCCTGCGTGTTCTGCACCAGGTGCGGGCCGTACTGCAGGTCCATGTGGGTGCCGTCGACGCCGGAGTCGTTGACGACCACGCTCACGCCCTTGCCGCTGAACGGGATCGCGCGGTGGTAGTCGGCCGGGTTCTCCACCGTGCGCGCGGCGCCGGAGATCTTGCGCGCCTCGCTGTTGAGGTACTGCAGCGGGGCGTTGAAATAGATCGAAACCACGTCGCTGCGCGTGGCCAGCGCGCGGATCTCGCCAGGGGTGGCCAGCGCGCCGGCGATCGGCAGCGTGCGCATGGTCACGCCCCTGTCGATGCCAAGCGCCTTGAGCGCGGCAACCTGCTCGGCGGTGACCGGGCCGGACTGCTGGTAACTGATGACGACCTGCAACTGGTCCGTGGGGGCGGCAACGCCCATCTTCGCCAGCAGCTGGGGGTCGAGCTGGGCATCGGCCAGCGCAACGCCGCTGGCCAGCAGGCCTGCCGCCACGGCACAGAGGCGGAAGGTCCTGCGTTTGACGTTTGGAACAAACCTGGACGACATGGTGATGGCTCCGGAAATTCGCCCGCCGGGATGGGGCGCTTTTTGGAGTATCCCGGCCGGCATGACGGCTTCTCCATCCGGGATTGCACCCAGCCGCCACAGGGGAAATCACCCACGCCGCCACCTCGTTGGCATCCTGCAGGCACGCCCTCGCTGCGCCAGACGCGTGCGTACTGAGTGAACTTCCCTATTGGCGCCAGCGGACCGGATCAGCTAGGTTCAGGCGTCCGCACGATTTTTCGAGCGCCTGCCGTCACCGGCGCCGCATTCAGGAGGCCCGCCATGCCGAAATCCGCCCTTGCAGCCAAGCTGGTGTTTGGCTTGGCCCTTTGCCTGTGCGCCCCGCTGGCCTTGGCGCAGAACCTGCCGGTCACCGTCGCGGTCGCCGGCAACGTAGCGACGGCGCGGGTCGACCTGCCGACCCAGCAGACGCTGGCCGAAGTGATCCTGACTTTCGACGACAGCCTGGGCTTGAGTCCCGACAGTCTCGGCGTGAGTGCGCAACTGGTGGACCTGTCCAGTCCGGCGCTGCTGGCGCGGCTGCCCAATGCGGGCCTGAACCGGCTCGATCCCTCGTTTCCGCTGATGGTCACGATCGAGCCGCCGGCACTGGGCGGGCTCAGCTTTCAGCGCACCGTGCGCGTCGAGGTGCACACCCATGCGCTCACCTACGCGGCGGGAAGCCAGCTGCGTCTGTTCAAGGCACCGCTGAACGGAAGTTTCCGCGACATCACCGATGAGATTGCGCCCGGCAGCGTGCGCGCACGCGGCACCACCGGAGGTTTCTCGCAGTTCCTGGTGCTGACCGATGCTCGCCCCAGCAGCGAGGTGGTGGCCGACAAGTTCGACCGGCTGCAGTCGCTGATCGCGGCGCTGCCGCTGTCCGAACGCGGACCGCTGCAGATGAGCGCGGACGCGGCGCAGAGCGCCGTCAACCAGGGGCAGTTCGGCGACGCCCTGAACTCGCTCGATCAGCTGCGCGCACGCGTGGCGAGCCGGGCCGGCACGGCGATTCCCTCGCAATGGCGGGCCACCCGGGATACCGACAACCAGGCCGGCGAACTGCTGGCCGCCACCTCCACGCTGGCCTTCAGTATCGGCTACCAGCGCGATTTCGGTCGCTGAAGGGTTCGCCAGCGCGAACGTGGGTCTGGACGGCGCATGGGCTTCGCCGGGCCTTGTGCGGTCGCCTGTGCACGCGAATGCCGTGCGCTAATATCGCCGCATGCAGGCACGGCTGACCGCATTCGTCCCAGATCACGCCGCCCTCACCCGCCCCCTCGGCCCGGGTGACCGGTTGCGGATCGGTCGTGCCGACGACAGCGGCCTGCGGCTGGAACACCCATCGATATCGCGCATGCACGCCGAACTTTTCGCCAGCGACGGACGCTGGCAGCTGGCCGACCTGCACAGCAAGAACGGCAGCTTCGTCGAAGGCGCCCGGATCGACTCCGCGGTGATCGACACGTCCTGCTGGCTGCGCTTCGGCGACGTCCACTGCGAGTTCGCGCTGCTCGACGGCGCCGCGGCGGAAGCGGACGCCAAACGCCGCAGCGAACGCCGCCTCACGGCTACCGCATGCACCGCCCACCTGGACGCGATCGCCCGCAACGACAGCACCGATGATGCCGCCTCCGGCCAGTCGCTGCCCGACGCCAGCCTGCGTGCGGTGGCCGAACTCGCCGGCTGCAGCCGGGGCTTCCTGCTGGTCGACACGCACGGCCGCCACCGCGTCCTCGCCGCGCTCGCGCTGGAACCGTCGCAGATGATCGGTCGCGAATTCGCCGGCAGCCTCAGCGCAGTCACCCGTGCCATCGAGCAACGCCGCGCGGTCGTCTTCAACGACATCGGCGGCGATGCGTGGCCCGGCGCCTGTGCTTCGGTCGTCCAGGGCGGCTTGCGTACGCTGGTCTGCCTGCCGCTGCTGGACGGCGACCGGGCGCTGGGCGCGATCTACGCCGACCGCCGCGAACCGGGCCCGCCCCTGACCACGCTCGACCTGGAACTGCTGGAGGCATTTGCCGAGCGCACCGCGCTGTGGCTCATCGCGCATCGCGCGCGCGGGGACCTGGCCATGGTCCCGCCCACGCCGCTCGACTGGAACAGCATCCTCGGCGAGAGAATGCTGGAGACATGACGAGCGAGCCGACCGCCACTGGCATCTATGCGCACATGAACCTGGCGCCCGGCACCATGCTTGCCGGGCGTTTTCGCATCGAGGCGCTGCTCGGGGTGGGCGGCATGGGCGTGGTCTACCGCGCCCACGACACCGCGCTGGACGTGCCGGTCGCGCTCAAGCTGTTGCGGCCCGAGCTGGCGACCCGGCCGGATGCGTTCGAACGATTCCGCCAGGAGCTGTTGCTCGCGCGCCAGGTTTCCAGCCCGCAGGTGGTGCGCATCCACGACCTCGCCCAGCACGATGGCCACTGGCTGATCAGCATGGACTACGTCGACGGCGAAGGGCTGGACCGGCGCATCGACCGTGGCGCGCTGCCGCTGGAGGACGCGCTGCGGATCACGCGGCAGATCGCTCTCGGCCTGCAGGCTGCGCATGCCCGGCAGGTGGTGCATCGCGATCTGAAACCGGCCAACGTGCTCATCGATCGCGAGGGCAACGCGTACATCAGCGACTTCGGCGTGGCCCGTTCGCTCGCCAGCAGCGGCCTTACCCTGGCCGGTACGGGCGCGGTGATCGGCACTCCTGACTATCTCTCCCCGGAACAGGCCCGTGGTGATCCGGTGGACACGCGCAGCGACCTGTATGCGCTGGGCCTGATCCTGCGCGAGATGCTGACGGGCACGCCTGCGTTCCAGGGCGCCACCGCCGCCGAGGCGATCGCCCAGCGACTGGTCCGTACCCCGTCGCCGGTCACCCGCGAACGCCCCGACGTGCCGACCTGGGTCGCCCGGCTGATCGAACAGCTGCTGCGACCGCGCCCGGCGCACCGATTGCCGGATGCGGCCGCCGTGATCGAGGCCATCGACCGCCGCGCGATGCCGCCCGACCTGCGCGCGCATCGTCGCGCCTGGCTCGCCACGGCGGCCTTGCTGACCACGATCGGTGTCGCCGGCACGCTGTGGTGGATGCCGCACGACAAGGCGGCCGGCATCGCCGCCGCGCCGCCGCTCCACCGGGTGCTGGTGTTGCCGTTGCGCGGCGCGGCGCTGCCGGCGCCGCGCGTGACCGCGCTGGACGCCTACCTTCGCGCAACCCTGTTCGCACTGCCCGGCGTCGCCAGCGTCGATGCCGACCGGACCCTCCAGGCGCTGCGCCAGCTGGACGCCGCCGGCAGCGCCCCCGACCCCGCCACGCTGCGCCGCCTTGCCGTGGCCGACCGCACCCTGTCCCCGGATCTGCGCCAGCGCGACGGTCACTGGTACGTGCACGCCGAGCTGCGCGGGGACGACGGCGTACCGCAAACCGTGGACGGTCCGCTGGCCGCGGATACGGTTGGCGCCCTGCACGCCTGGCTCACCGAGCCGGCCCTGGCCAAGGCGCTCGGCGCACCTGCGCCCGCACCGGAGCTGAAACTACCCACCGCCATAGCGACGCTGGATACCTTCGGCGCGGTTCTGCAGGCGCGTGAGAAAAACGACATCCCCGCCGCACTGACGGATTTGCGCGCCCTCACCCGGCATGAACGCGACGACCCCGAGCTGTGGCGCACCCAGCTCCGCCTGGCGCAGGCGATCGGCGAGCGCGATGTGGCGCTGGAGGCGATCGAACACGGGCAGCGCGCGGCCAACGCCGGGCCTGCCCGGCTGCAGCGCGTGTTCGCCGCAGAACGCGCGCTGTCCGACGGCGACGTTCCGGCTGCGATCACGCAATGGCGTGCGCAACTGGCCGAAACGCCCGACGACACCCTGGCCGATCTGCAACTGGCGCGAGCCCAGGGCGGCGGCGGCGATTTTCGCGCCGCCATTGCCAGGCTGTCGCAACTTACTGCCCGCGACAGCGACGATCCGCGCGCCTGGTTCGAGCTGGGCAAGTTCTCGATCATGCAGGGTGAGGCGAGACGCGCCGTCGACGATTACCTGGTGCGCGCGCTGGTGCTGTACAAGCGTGGCCGCAACCTCTACGGGGTGGCGGAAACGACCAACGCGCTCGGCATCGGCTATGGCCGCCTCGGCCAGACCGCCAATGCCGAAGAGCAATACCGCAAGGCGGCGGCGCTGCAGCGCGACGTCGGCAACCGTCGCGGCGTGGCCACCAGCCTGCGCAATCTGGCCAACGTGCTGAGCCTGCGCGGAGCCTTCGACGAAGCCGGCAGCGCACTCGCGCAGGCCCGCGCGCTGACGGTCGAGATCGACGACCGCGAAGGGCTGGCTGCCGTGGACAACGAGCTGGGCGTGCTCGCCGAGGAACGCGGCGACTACCATGCAGCACTCGACGCCTACCGTCGTGCGTTGCAGGGCTGGCAGCAGGTCGGCGATGCGCACGGACTGGCCCAGGCACTCAACGACATCGGCTTCGCCAACTTCCAGCTCGGCCGCTACGACGACGCGCAGAGCTACTGGCAACGTACCGCGGAAAGCGAGGCCGGCCTCGGCGACACCGGCCGCATCCGCACCGGGCAGAACCTGGGGCTGCTGGCGGCGGCGCGCGGCCGCTGGCCAGAGGCGCGCAAGCTGCAGGAAGGCGCGCTGGCTGAAGCCGAAAAGCAGCAGATGCCCGAAGAGGCGGCCGTGAGCCGGCGCAATCTGGCCAAGCTCGCGTTGATGCAGGGCGACGTGGCCGGCTCGCTCGCCCAGGCCGACAAGGCCATCGCCCTGTTCAGCCAGCGCGGCGATCGGCGCGGCGAAGCCGACACCCGCCTGTTGCGCGTGCAGGCCTTGCTCGCCGGTGGCGCCGAGGCCGCGGCAGGACGCGAACTCAAGGCGCTCGAAGGTGCCGACCCTGGCACCTCGGGCGAACAGCGTGCAGGAGTCGAGATCGTGCGTGCGCAGCTGGCCCTGCATGCGGGCGACCCGAAGAGCGCGGCTGCAGCCCTGGACGCCGCGCAGCCCTTGGCCGAAGCGTCGGGGGTGCGCGAACTTCAGCTGCGGGTGGCGCTGCTGCGCGCGCACCTCGACCCGCGCGCCAATACCGGCCTGGATGCTGCGACCGCCATGCTCGGCAATGCCGAGCTGCGGCTGGACTGGCTGACCCTGGCGATGCAACGCGCGCTCGCCGCGCATGATGCGACGGCGGCAGTCCGCGCCTACCGCGAAGCGGTCAACCTGATGCGCGGCAGCGAGGTGTTGGGAGCGCCGCAGATCCACACCTTGGGCGCCAGCGCCCAGCGGCTGGCCGGCGACGGCGCCGGGGCGACGGCTGCCGAGCAAGCCGCGGCGGCGGCGCAGGCCGCCTTCCAGGCCACATTGCCCGACCGATTGCACGACGCAGGAAGTCCGCCAGCCCGCCGCACGGAAGCGGACGCACCCACGCCATGACCCACGACGTCCCGCCTCCTCCCGCCGAAGCCCACTTGCGCTATCAGCACCTGCTGCAGCGGCTCGAAGCGAGCGAGCGCGAATTCCGTCGCCTCGGCCGCTCGGTGCTGCACGTGCAGGAGGACGAGCGGCGTCGCCTCGCGCGCGACCTGCACGACGGCATCGGCCAGAACCTGACGGCGCTCAAGCACCGGCTCGCACAGATCGGCGACGCGCTGCCGGTGCAATTCGGGACGCTGCGCGCCAGCCTCGACGAGGCGATCGCATTGTGCGCCGACACCCTCGATGACACCCGCCAGCTCTCGCGGCTGCTGCGCCCGCCGATCCTCGACGACCTCGGCCTTGAACCGGCACTGCGCTGGCTGGCGCGCAGCCTCGGCGAAGCGGCCGGCATGGCGATCACCGTGGAAATCGAACCGATACCCGCCCTTGACGAGGAGTTGCAGACGCTGCTGTTCCGCATCGCCCAGGAAGCGCTCAACAACGTGGTCAAGCATGCCGGCGCGCGCAGCGTACTGGTGCACCTGGTCGAGCGCAGCGGCCGCATGCAGCTGCAGATCGTCGACGACGGATGCGGCTTCGACCCGGTGCAGGCACAGGCTGCCGGCGGCACCGGCCTGGGCGGCATCCGTGAACGCCTGCAATTGTTCAACGGCCAGTTCGAGCTGCGTTCCGCTTCCGGCCACGGCACCCGTCTGCGCGCGGTCGTGCCGCTGGACAATCGCTGACCCGGGCCCGCCGGGTCTGCGCTTGACGCCATCCGGGATGGCGGGCAGGGTATCCGCATGCCGCCCAAGCCCATCCGCGTCCTGCTCGTGGACGATCACAACCTGGTCCGCGAGAGCCTCGTCGGCATCCTGCAGGGCGACGGCGACATCGAGGTCATCGCGCAGGCGGCCGACGGCGTCGAGGCCATCGACAAGGCCTTGGCCACCCATCCGGACATCGTCATCACCGACCTGTCGATGCCGCGCCTGGGCGGCATCGAGCTGGTGCGCCGCCTGAACCAGGAATTGCCGGACACGCGGGTGCTGGTGCTGACCATGCACCAGGAAGACCAGTACGTGCTGCAGGCCGTTCGCGTCGGCGCCAGCGGCTATCTGGTCAAGGACAGCGCGGCGGCCGAACTGCTCGCCGCCGTACGCAACGTCCACGCCGGGCGCGCGCATTTCGGACCGCACGCCTCGCGCGCGCTGGCGGAGCAGTTGCAGCATCCCGAGCGCCTGCCTGACGATCGCTACGAACTGCTCACCGCGCGCGAACGCGAAGTGTTCGGCCTGATTGCCGAGGGCCTGACCACCAAGGAGATCGCGCGCCGCCTATCGATCAGCACCAAGACGGCGGAAAACCACCGCACCCGCGTACTGACCAAGATCGCCGTGCGCAATACCGCCGAGCTGGTGCGATACGCGCTGCGCCGCGGTCTGCTCGACTAGGCATTAGCAGCGCGCCGCATGGTGCATCCAGCACCGGCCTGCCGCGTGCCATGATGGTGTCTGTGTTCTTCCGCTTCGTTCCGCGCTGCCTGCCAACGGTGCCCCGCATGTCCACTGCTTCCGATGCCGTCGATGGCCCGGCTGACTTCATCGAGACGTACCGCGACGCGCTGACGGCGGCGCAGTGCGCGATACTGGTGGAGCGCTTTGCCGCCAGCGGAAAAACCCGCCCGGGCCGGGTCGGCAGCGGCGTGCTGCCCGAACTGAAGGACAGCCAGGATCTGGCCCTCAGCGAACAGGCCGACTGGCGCGACGCGGAAGCGTTGCTCAACCAGGCGGTGTTCCGCGGCCTGCTGGCGTACCTGCGGCGCTATCCGCACGTGCTGATTGCGCCGCTGATGCTCGAGGTCCCGGGCCCCGACGGCACCCGCCACCGGCTGACGCCCGAGCGCCTCCGGGCGATGGACGACGGCGCGCTGTCGGCCATGGCGGAAATGGTCTTCCGGCCGGGTGCCATCAACCTGCAGCGCTACAGCGCGGGGCGCGGCGGCTACCCCTACTGGCATTGCGAGCTGTACCCGCGCGACCTGCGCGCGGACACCCTGCACCGGCACCTGCTGTGGACAATCTACCTCAACGACGATTTCGGCGAGGGGGAAACCGAGTTCCTCCATCAGCGGCGGAAGATCGTTCCGTGCACCGGCACGCTGCTGCTGGCGCCGGCTTCGTTCACCCATACCCACCGCGGCAACCGCCCGCAGGGCGGCGACAAGGTCATCGCGACGAGCTGGGTGCTGTTCCAGCGCGCCGAGCAGTTGTTCGGCGGAGCCTGAACAGCAGGCACCGCATGGCACAGCCCCCGACGCAGATCCGACAGAAAAACGGAAAAAAAACCCGCCTTCCGGCGGGTTTTTCGTCACATCAGGTTGCGGCCGTGGAACAGTTCCTCGATCTCGCGGCGCAGCAACTGCTCGATGCGCTGGCGGTCCTTGAACGAGAGATCGTCGGCGTGCGCCTCGAACAGGTAGGTGTCGAGGTCGAAGTCCTTGATGTGCATCTTCGTGTGGAACATGTTTTCCTGGTACACGTTGACGTCGAACATCTCGTACTTCTGGCGGATGTGCTTGGCCAGGTAGTCCTGCACCGAGTTGATCTTGTGGTCGATGAAGTGCTTCTTGCCCTTCACGTCGCGAGTGAAGCCGCGCACGCGGTAGTCGGCGATGACGATGTCCGACTCGAAGCTGTCGATCAGGTAGTTCAGCGCCTTCAGCGGCGAGATCACGCCGCAGGTGGCCACGTCGATGTCGGCGCGGAAGGTGGCGATGCCGTTGTGCGGATGCGTTTCCGGGTAGGTGTGGACGGTGATGTGGCTCTTGTCCATGTGCGCCACCACCGCGCCCGCGATCGAGTCGCGGCCGAGCTTCTCCACCACCGGCTCCTCGGAGATCAGGATGGTCACCGAGGCGCCCTGCGGGTCGTAGTCCTGGCGGGCCACGTTGAGGATGTTCGCGCCGATGATCTCGGCCACGTCGGTGAGGATCTGGGTCAGGCGGTCGGCGTCGTACTGCTCATCGATGTACTCGATGTAGTGCTGGCGCTGGTCCTCGGACACCGCGTAGCAGATATCGTAGATGTTGAAGCTCAACGCCTTGGTCAGGTTGTTGAAACCCTGCAGGCGCAGACGGGGGAGTGGCTTGACCACAGGCGGCTCTCCATGGCCGAACACTCGGCCAGCAGCAGAGGCGGGTTAGCGACAAGGGTCCCCGCGATATGGTGTGAAGTACAGGCGCGCAGCCTGCACGACCCTTGTGAACCGCATGCGACGGCCTCGCCGCATCCGGAAGACCGCGAAGTATGAGGCAAAAAGAACAGAAATTGAACCAGCGACAAGCGCTCAGGTTTGCCATAATGGCGGCTTGCAAGGATGGTTCATGAACACGCACGGCGTGTGGCAATGGTTGCCGCTGTTCAATGACAACCACCGTTAGGAGATGATCGTGGCGCAACTCAAGTATCAGCTCCAACAGGCCTTCGAACGTTCGCAGGCGCCGCTCGGCTTTGCCCCGGACCCCGCCGCGATGGAGCGCTTCCTGGCGCTGTGCCACCGCCGGCGCTACCCGGGCAAGACCGCGATCATCCGCCCTGGTGACCCGGCCAACACCTTGTATTACGTGATCGACGGCTCGCTGGCGGTGTGCACCGAGGACGAGCAGGGGCGCGAGCTGATCCTCGCCTACATCAGCCGCGGCCAGTTCATCGGCGAGATGGGCCTGTTCGTGGAGCAGGCGCAGCGCGAGTCGATGGTGCGCACGCGCGCGCCGTGCGAGATGGCCGAGGTCAGCTACGAGCGCCTGTTCCAGCTGATGGAAGGCCCGCTGCGCGAGGAATGCCCGAAGATCCTGTTCGCGATCGGCTCGCAGCTGACCAACCGCCTGCTGCGCACCTCGCGCCAGGTCAGCCGGATGGCCTTCATGGACGTCACCAACCGCATCTCGCGCACCCTGCTGGACCTATGCCAGGAGCCGGACTCGATGACCCACCCGGACGGTACCCAGATCCGCATCTCGCGCCAGGAAGTGAGCCGCATCGTCGGTTGCTCGCGCGAGATGGTCGGCCGCGTGCTCAAGCAGCTGGAGGAACAGCGCATGATCGACGTCTCCGGCAAGACCATCGTGGTGCGCGGCACGCGCTGATTCCACGCAGGCTCGACCATCCGCCGTCTGAACCGGTTTTTTACGGAGACTGGTCAAGGATGGCGTTCCGCCACCGGCTGCGAGACAACGCTTGGACTACGGGCAATTCTTCGTCTTCGCCGGTGTCGGCCTGCTCGCCCAGCTGGTCGATGGCGCGCTGGGCATGGCCTACGGGCTGGTTTCCAACTCGATCCTGCTGGCGCTGGGCCTGCCACCGGCGGTGGCCAGCGCCACCGTGCACACCGCCGAGGTATTCACCACCGGCGTCTCCGGCGCATCGCACGCCTGGTTCGGCAACGTGCGTTGGCGGCTGTTCTGGCAGCTGGCCATCCCCGGCGCGATCGGCGGCATCCTCGGCGCGACTTTCCTGGCCAGCGTGCCGGGCGAGGCGATCCGGCCCTGGGTCAACGCCTACCTGCTGATCTTGGGCACGATGGTGCTGCTGCGCGCGTTTGGCCGGCGGCTGACCCGCCACCAGGTCCAGCACAGCGGCGTGCTCGGTTTCTTCGCCGGTCTGCTCGACGCGATCGGCGGCGGCGGCTGGGGCCCGCTGGCCACCAGCACGCTGATCGCACGCGGCGGCGGCGTGCGCAGCACGATCGGTTCGGTCAACGCCGCCGAGTTCGTGGTGACGATCTGCGTCTCCGCCACCCTGGTCTGGCACGTCGGCGTCGGCCACTGGCCGATCGTGCTGGGCCTGCTTACCGGCGGCGTGGTCGCCGCGCCGTTCGCCGCCTGGCTGGTGCGCCACCTGCCCGAACAGGCCGTGATGGCCGCGGTGGGCAGCCTGATCGTGCTGATCAGCCTGGGCCAGCTGGCGCAGACGCTGCTGTAGCGGCTAGAACCATTCGACGCGGGTGACCGCGCGGCCCAGCGCCTTCTCGATCTTCTTGCACAGCTTGGGCGTGCCGTTGACCAGCACCGCCTCGGCGGCCAGCGCCAGCATCGCCGCGTCGTGCATCGAATCGCCGTAGGCGACTTGCCAGCCGCCGACGCCGTACTCGGTCAGCGACTGCACCTTGCGGCGGCCCACGTTGTGCCGCAGCAAGCGCATGCCCAGCCAACCCGGCCGCAGCTGCGAGGCCAGCACCTCCAGCCCGGTCAGGCCGAGCTGCTGCAGGATCCCGCTGGCCAGCGTGTGCTCGCAACCGGTCACCACCAGCACGCGGTCCCCCGCCAGCTGGTGTCGACGCAACGCCTGCAGGCCATCGCGGCAGAACTGCTTCGGCCGCCGCGCCAGCGTCGCCGCGAACGCGTCCGCCGCCGCCCGGTAGCGCTGCTCGCCCAGGCCCAGCAGGGCGATGCGCACCAGCGTGTACAGCGGCAGGCGCCGCGAGAACGGGCGCTGCGCCAGCAACAGCGGCGAACACAGCAGGGCCAGCGCGCAGCGCCACGGCGACCGCCGGTAGCGCTCGCGCACGAACTGGCGGAACGTATCGCCGCGGATCAGCACACCGTCGAAATCGAACAGCACCACGCGTGGCGACGCGGCCAGCCTTTCCCCCTCGGTCATCACGGTCACGGCAGGGCGAACAGCCGCTTGAGCTCGCTGCCCGGGTCCTCGGCGCGCATGAACGCCTCGCCGACCAGGAACGCCTGGATGCCGCCCTCGCGCAGGCGCGCCACGTCTTCTTGCGTGTGGATGCCGGACTCGGCCACCAGCACGCGGTCGTACTCGATCAGCCCCTGCAGGGCCAGCGAGGTCTCCAGCGAGGTCTCGAAGCTGCGCAGGTTGCGGTTGTTCACGCCGATCAACGGCACCGGCAGCGCCTGCGCGCGCTCCAGCTCCTCCTCGTCGTGCACCTCGCACAGCACGTCCAGGTCGAGCTCCGCCGCCAGCAGCGACAGTTGCAGCAGCACGTCGTCATCCAGCGCCGAGACGATCAGCAGCACGCAATCGGCGCCGATCGCGCGGGCCTCGTACACCTGGTAGGCGTCGATGATGAAATCCTTGCGCAGCACCGGCAGCGAGCACGCCTCGCGCGCCTGCTGCAGGAACGCCTCGCTGCCCTGGAAGAAATCGCTGTCGGTCAGCACCGACAGGCAGGCAGCGCCGGCCGCCGCGTAGCTCCTGGCGATCGCGGCCGGGTCGAAGTCGGTGCGGATCAGCCCCTTGCTCGGGCTGGCCTTCTTCACCTCGGCGATCACCGCCGGCAGGCCGGCGTCAATCTTGGCCTCGATCGCCGCGGCGAAACCGCGGGTGCCGGGCAGCTCGGCGATGCGCGCGACCAGCTCGGTTTCCGGCAGCCGGGTCCGGCGCTCGGCCACCTCTTCCGTCTTGCGCGCAAGAATGCGATTGAGGATGTCAGTCATGGCATCTCACTGGTGGTGTGGGGCGCGTCCAGTGCGCAACTAAGGATACCGGCGCCGCGTGCAGCTACCGCGAAGGGGCAAGCCGCCGGGTGGCTGCCACGAAGGCCTGCATTTTCGCATGCGCCGCGCCGCTGGCAATCGTGGCGCGAGCCAGCTCGATGCCTTCGCCGATCGAAGCGGCCACATCGGCGGTGTACAGCGCCGCGCCGGCGTTCAGGCAGACGATGTCGTGCTGCACGCCATGACGACCCTGCAGCACGTCCAGCAGCATGCCCTTCGACTCGTCCGCATTCTCCACCCGCAGGTTGCGGCTGGATGCCATCGCCAGGCCGAAATCCTCCGGCTCCACCTCATACTCGCGCACCACGCCGTCGCGCAACTCGCCGACCAGCGTCGCGGCGCCCAGCGAGATCTCGTCCAGACCGTCGCGGCCCCACACCACCAGCGCATGGCGTGCACCAAGCTGCTGCAGCACGCGCACCTGGATGCCGACCAGGTCGGGATGGAACACGCCCATCAGGATGTTCGGCGCACCAGCCGGATTGGTCAGCGGGCCGAGGATATTGAACAGCGTGCGCACGCCCATTTCCTTGCGCACCGGCGCCACCACCTTCATCGCCGGGTGGTGGTTCGGCGCGAACATGAAGCCGATGCCGGTCTCGGCCATGCACTGCGCGACCTGCGCCGGCGGCAGCTCGATCGCCGCGCCCAGCGCCTCCAGCACGTCGGCGCTGCCGGACTTCGACGACACGCTGCGCCCGCCGTGCTTGGCGATGCGCGCGCCGGCCGCGGCCGCCACGAACATCGCCGTGGTGGAGATGTTGAAGCTGGAGGCTCCGTCGCCGCCGGTGCCGACGATGTCGACGAAGTGCTCGTGCGCAGGCGCCTCGACCTTTGCCGACAGCTCGCGCATCACCCGCGCGGCGCCGGTGATCTCGCCCACGGTTTCCTTCTTCACGCGCAGGCCGGTGATGATCGCCGCTGTCATCAGCGGGCTCACCTCGCCGCCCATGATCTGCCGCATCAGCGCGATCATCTCGTCGTGGAAGATCTCGCGGTGCTCGATCGTGCGCTGCAACGCTTCCTGTGGCGTGATGGTGATGTCGCGGGCGTGGCCGTTCATGCCGCCGCCCTCAGCGGCTGGCCCAGGAAATTGCGCAGCAGGTCGTGGCCGTGCTGGGTCAGGATCGATTCGGGATGGAACTGCACGCCCTCGACCGCCAGCGTCTTGTGGCGCAGGCCCATGATCTCGTCGATCGAGCCGTCCGGGTTTTCCGTCCACGCGGTGACTTCCAGGCAATCCGGCAGCGAGCCCTGCTCCACCACCAGCGAGTGGTAGCGCGTGGCTTCGAACGGATTCGGCAGGCCGGCGAACACGCCCTGCCCGCGATGGATCACCGGCGAGGTCTTGCCGTGCATGATCCGCTTGGCGCGGACCACCTTGCCGCCGAACACCTGGCCGATCGCCTGGTGGCCCAGGCACACGCCGAACACCGGAATCTCGCCGACCAGCTCGCGCAGCACGTCCAGCGACACGCCCGCATCGTTCGGCGTGCCCGGTCCCGGCGAGATCATGATGTGCGAGGGCTTCAGCGCGCGGATGCCGGCCACGGTGAGCGCATCGTTGCGCACCACCTTGACCGTCTGCCCCAACTCGCCCAGGTACTGCACGAGGTTGTAGGTGAAACTGTCGTAGTTGTCGATCATCAGCAGCATGGCGGGAGTCGCTTCGGTCGCATTGGCGCAGTGCATCATGATAACCGCACTGCGCGCACCGCGCGTGACCGCGCCGGGTCGCCGGCCCGCGCCACCGCCACCGCGTCAATTCACGGAAGCGCCCGGCCGAGGTCGCCCCGCGACTGCCGCGCCACCACGCTGGTGGCGGTCATGTCACCGGTGACGTTGCCCAGCGTGGCCAGCGCGTCGGGGATGGTGTCGACGGCCAGCATCAGGCCCAGCGGGGACAGCGGCAGGCCCATCGCCTGCGCCACCGGCAGATTGGTGGCGATGAAGGTGACCTGGCCCGGCAGGCCGACCGAACCCAGGCTGATCACCACCGCCAGCAGCGCACCGGCCAACAGCTGCGCGGTGCCGAGGTCGATGCCGTAGGCCCAGGCGATGAACACCGCCGAGGTGACGTACTGCACCGGGCTGGTCAGGCGGAACAGGCTCACCGCCATCGGCAGCACCAGCGCAGCCACCTGCTGCGGGTAGCCGAGCCGACGGTCGGCGCTTTCCAGCATCGCCGGCAGCGAGGCCAGCGAGGACTGCGTGCTGATCGCCACCACCTGCGCCGGCACCAGCGCCAGCGCGAAACGGCGCAGCTTCTCGCCGCCGAACGCCACCGCCAGCGGCAGCATCATCGCGGTGACCGACAGATACAGCAGGCACTCCACCAGCACGTACACGCCGAGCGCGCTGAGCATGCCCAGGCCCGAGCGGGCGCAGACCGAAAGAATCAGCGCGAACACGCCCAGCGGCGCGATCCACAGCACCCAGCGCACGATCACGATCATCGCGTCGGCGACCGCCTGGAAGAACTCCATCAGCAGCGCGCGCCGCTTTGCTTCGATCCGGGTCAGCGCGAAACCGAGGAACAGCGCGAACACCACCAGCGGCAGCATCGCGCTCTGCGCCGCGGCCATGATCGCGTTGTTCGGCACGATCGCCACCAGCGTGTCGATCCAGTTCGGCGCCGCCTGCGCGGCCGCCGGCACGCTGGCGTGGTCGAGCGCCGTGATCAGCGCCGGGTTGTGCGGGAACAGCGAAAACACCAGCGGCGCGGCCAGCGCCGCGAACAGCGCGCCGCCGCTCAGCACCACGATGAACACCACGATCGCGCGGCGCGCGATGCGGCCCGAGGCGGCCGCGTCGGTGGCGGTGTTGACGCCCACCACCACCAGCGCCAGCACCAGCGGCACCACCGTCATCTGCAGCGCGTTCAGCCACAGCTTGCCGATCGGCTGCGCCACGTTCGCCACCTGCAGCGCCACGGTTTCGTTCCAGCCGGCCAGCAGTAAACCGATCACCGCGCCGGCGGCCAGCCCGATCAGCACCCGGGTAGTGGCACTCACCGCGCAGCCTCCGCCAGCGCCGGCAGTTGCCACGATGCGCGCAGGCGTTCGTACTCACCCTGCGGCAGCAGCACGAACACCGGATGATCCTGCGGCTTCAGCCAGGCCAGCAGTCTCTGCATCAGCGCGGGCGCCATCGCGGTGCAGCCGGCGGTGGCGTCGGCCGGCGACTTCCACAGGTGCGCGAAAATGCAGCTGCCGCCCTGCGGCGCCGCCTGCGCGTTGTGCTCGATCACGAAGCCGAGCCGGTAGCGCTGGTCGCCGTTCGCGTGCAGGTCGCGCCGCATCGGTTCGCTGGAACTGTTCACCGCCTCCAGGCCGACCACGTCCGCATCGACGATGCGGTTGTACTGCGCCGCGCCACTGACATCCATGCACCAGTCGGTGGCGGTGAGCGCACGGTACGGCAGCGCGGTGGCCGCGTGGGCGGCGTAGCCGAACGCCTCGCCGATGCGGAACACGCCGGCCGGGCTGCGCTTGTCACCCTCACGTTTCACTGGGCCACCGGTTTGCGGCGCACTCAGGCCCAGGCCCCAGCCGGCGCCGTTCTTGCCGACGGTCACCGGCGCGGGCGCGACGACCTCCTGCCAGGCGTCACCGCTACGCTCGAAGGCGCGCAGCTCGCCGTGATCGACGTTCCAGTCGGCGGTGGTGACCACGATCATCTGGCGGGCGTTCTGCCATGGCGCGTTCGCGGCGCCGGCGTGCGCGGTGCCGGCAAACAGGATGGCAAAGCCGAGCAGCAGGGAAATACGCATGGTTTGCGACGACCTCGCACGGTGGGACCCCTCTCCCCTTGGGAGAGGGGCAGGGGTGAGGGTTCGGGCGGAGCGGAGCGTGCGGCCTTGCCGTACCCTCTCCCCAACCCCTCTCCCGGGGGGAGAGGGGCTCAGGCGCCGAGGCATCGGGAACGCCTGAACGGCCAAATCACGGCTCCAGCATCAGCTGGATGCGGTCAAGGTTGGCCAGCAGCTGCGCGTGGAGGTCGTCGTGGCCTTCGCACAACTGCACGAACACGCCGTCGAGCAGGTGCTGCAGCGCCGACTGGTACAGCAGCGGCTGGATGTACGGCAGCTCATCGTGCGCCGATACCACCAGGCTGAGGTCGGCCAGCGCGCGCAGCGGGTTGGCGGTGTGCCGGGTCACCGTGATCACCTGGCCGCGGCGCTCGCGGAAATAGCGGGCGATCTTGCACAGCGCCGGGTGGTTACCGTGCTCGGAGAACACCAGCAGCACGTCGCCGGGACCGGCGGCGGAGACGTTCGCGGTCATCCGCGCGGTGTCGAAATTGTGCACGGTGAGGATGCCCAGCAGCGACAGCCTCAGCGCGAAGCCGCGCGCATGGATGTCGTCCTCGCCCAGCCCGATGATGAACACCTTGCCGGCGCGGCCGGCCTGCTCGATCGCGTCGGCCACGGCATGCAGGGTTCCCGGCGGGTTGATCAGCCGGGTCGCCTCCTCGGCTTCGGACTTGCGCCGCCACAGGTGGCCGGCGGATGCGCCGCCGCCTTCGCCGCCGCTCGCCTCCGCGACCTGCGGCGTGTCGCCGTTGTCGGCGCGGGCGATGGCCTCGCCGACCGAGTACTTCAGGTCCGGGTAACCCTTGAAGCCCAACTTCTGGGTGAATTTGACCACGCTGGACTGGCTGATCCCCAGCGCATTGGCCAGCTGCTGCGACGAGTAGTCGCGCAGCAGCTGCGCGTTCTCCAGGATGAAGTCGGCGATGCGCCGCTCCACTGCCGACATCTGGTCGCGTTCCGAACGGATTTTGACCAGCGGCGACATCAGGCTTCGATCCTCTCCAATCCGCGGATCTCGCGGATGCCCAGTCCGGGCGCGTCCGTCACGGAGATCTCCGACTCGTTGAAGATTACCCCACCGTCGACCGGGTTGAACTGGCACAGCGAGGGGCCGTCCAGGTCGACCTTGGTGATCACGTTCGACTTCGCCACCGCCACGTGCACCGCCGCGGCCACGCTGATCGAGGTTTCCAGCATGCAGCCGATCATGCACTCGATGCCGTGCATGCCGGCGATGTCGGCGATGCGCACCGCATTGGAGATGCCGCCGGTCTTCATCAGCTTGATGTTGATGATGTCGGCCGCGCGCAGGCGGATCAGCTCGATCACCTCCATCGGGCCGAACACGCTCTCGTCGGCCATCACCGGCGTGTGCACGCGCTCGGTGACGTAGCGCATGCCGGCCAGGTCGCGCGCCTTCACCGGCTGCTCGATCAGCTCCAGCTTGATGCCGGCGTCCTCCAGCGTCTGCAGCGCGTACACCGCCTGCTTCGCGGTCCAGCCCTGGTTCGCGTCCAGCCGCAGCAGCGCACGCCCTTCCACCGCGGCATAGATCGCCTTGACCCGCTCGATGTCGACGCCGATGTCCTTGCCCACCTTGATCTTCAACGATTCGAAACCGCGCTCCACCGCGGAGACCGAGTCGGCCACCATCTTGTCGATGTAGTCGACGCTGATGGTGATGTCGGTGGTGATCACCGGGTCGCCGCCGCCCAGCAGCTTGTACAGCGGCGCGCCGTAGAGCTGGCCCCACAGGTCGTACAGCGCGATCTCCACCGCCGCCTTGGCGCTGGTGTTCTTCTCCATCGAAGACTGGATCAGCTGGGTGAGGTGATTGAGGTTGGCGATGTCCTGGCCGATCAGCCGCGGCGAGATGTAGTGGCGGATCGCGTCGATGATCGAACCGTGGGTGTCGCCGGTGATCACCGCGGTGGCCGGCGCCTCGCCGTAGCCGACCTGGCCCGAGTCGGTGTGCACCATCACCACGATGTCCTCCACCGTGTTGACCGTGCGCAGCGCCGTCTTGAACGGGGTTTTCAGCGGCACCCGCAGCATGCCGAACTGGATGTCTGTGATCTTCATGGATTGGCTTGCTCTGATCCTGTGCGATGACATGTCACGACGTGATTCCCGCGCAAGCGGTAGATGCTTTTTCAACAGCGAAGCTGGGCATCCATCCTGCTCCGGACCGGGAAGGCAAAGTGGATTCCCGCTTGCGCGGGAATGACGCCGCGAGAGAGGGGATGGGTTTCCGTCATGGGCGGATGCGCACGATGCTGGTCATGCGCTCGACATAGCTCTGCTGGTCGTTGAACAGCAGCGGCAGCAGCGGCGTCACCGACACCGCGTTGAGCTTGACCCGCGCCTTGCTGCCGTCGGCCTTGCGGTAGCTCATGCCGGTGGTGTCGTGGATCACGTACGGCTGGCCGTGCAGGTGGCCGATCACCATCATCACGTGAGCTGGGATGTAGACCAGGTCGCCCACCTCGAGCGCCTGCACGGCCGCGATGCGCGCCTCGCGGCTGTCCTTCGTGGTGAACGCGCGGTGCTCCAGCGCGGGGCTGATCGCCTGCCTGCTGGTATTGCGCGGCATCTCGACGCCCATGCTGCGGTACACATCGGAGACGAAGCCCGAGCAGTCGCGGCCGTCGTAGGCGTGGCCCCAGCCATAGCGCTCGCCGAGGAACTTGAACGCCTGGCGGATGATGTTGGCGTGGGTCAGCGGCAGGTAGTCGGCGGCGGTATCGGTGTTCTTCTGCAGCAGCGCCGGGGTGAACGCCAGCGTGCCGTCAGCCTTGCGCAGCGGCAGCTCGAGCACGTGCGCGGTATACGGCGTCTGGCCGTTGACCGGCTGGTCCGGCGGCAGGTCGGTGACCAGCGGTATGCGCGTACCCATGTCCAGTTGCAGCTGCGATACCGCCGGCTGCTCGCGGGTAAACACGGTGTGCTCGGTGGCGCCGGTGATCACCCGGTATGGCGTCTTGTCGGCGTAGCCAAACACTTGCGCAGCACTACCTTCGGCCACGTTTTCCTTCCCGGTCCACGCGGCGTAGCGGGGGCTGACCACGAACAGCCACCGGCCGTCGGCGCTGGCGTGCACGATCGCCACCGGCGTGCCGGGGAATTCGGCGGTCTCCTGGAAACGGTCGATGTCGGTGTCGCCCTTCTCGCTGAATACGCGCAGCGCGGTGGGGAACGTGCGCAGCGCAGCGCGGCGCACCACCAGGCCGTAGCGTGTCGGCTGCTGTGCGGGGATCGCGCCGAGGGCGAGGTTGCCGACCATGGCGTCCAGCGTGGCGGCCGGCACCGGCTGGCCGTCGACGTCGAACAGCGGACGGTCCGGTCGCTCGGACAACGCCGTGATCCAGCCGGCGACCTGCTCGCGACTCAGCGTTTTCGGCAACGCGCGCAGGTCGTGCATCGACGGATCGACCTGCAGCAGCTTCGCGTTCTGCGCCTCGATCGCCGCGCGGTCGAGGATCACCCGGTCGGGCTCGGCCTGCAGACCGATCCAGAACGTGGGGGTGAGCTGCGCCTCGCCGACGCCTAGCACGCCGGACGGCGGCACGGTCAACGCATCGTTCGCCGCGCGCGCCTGCAGCGGTGCGCCGGCGAAGGCGAGCGCGAGTACGGTGGCGGCAAGCAGGGGAATTCGCATCGTCTTGGTCCTATGTTGAAACCGCGTCACGGGCCGGCCAGCGCCGACAACACCATCGCCACCACCAGCCCGAAGCCGGTACCCAGGATGTAACCGAGCAGCGCCAGCAGGATGCCGACCGGCACCAGTGCGGCCGAATAGCTCGCCGCCAGGATCGGCGTGGCCGCCACCCCGCCAATATGCGCCAGCGAGGAGATCCCGCACAGGTACAGGTCGAAGCGGAACAGTTTGGCGAAGCCGACCAGCAGCACCGCGTGGATGGCGATGATGGTGACGCCACACAGCAGGTACAGCGGCGCCGCGGCGATGCCTTCGAAGTTGCTCTGCGAGGCCAGCACCGCTACCACGCTGATCAGCATCGCGCTGGAGATCGTGCTGGCGCCGGGGAACTCCGCCAGCGGCGTGTGCGCCGCCACCAGACCGAAGCCGGTAGCCAGCAGGATGGTCCAGGTGGTCGCGCTGACCATGCCGGATACCGGCAGCCAGTCGGCCAGCCAGCCCGCCAGCGCCGCCGCCGCCAGCGCCATGCCCAGCCACAGCAGCACGCTGTCGTAGGTGGTCGGCGCCTTGGTCTTCGCCGGCGCCAGCGGGATGTCGCCGCTGGATACCGCCCGGGTCCAGCGGTTGAACGCCGGCGCCAGTCGCGCCACCGAGAACAGCACCACCACCCACATCGAGTAGCCGAGCGCATCAGTCAGCAGCGACATCGCCAGATAGGTATCGGACATGCCGATCGCCTGCTTCACCGCGATCATGTTCGCGCTGCCGCCAACCCAGCTGCCGGAGAGCGCGGCCAGCGGCTGCCAGGCGTCGCCGGGCAGCCAGTGGCGGTAGAGCAGGTAGGTGGCGATGAAGGCCACGAACAGGCTGAGCGAGGTGCAGGCGAACACGCCGAGCACGCGCGGTCCCAGCCGCCAGATCGCGCGCAGGTCGCAATTGATCATCAGCAGGAACAGCAGCGCCGGCACCAGGTGGGAGACCAGCATCGACTGCGCCGCCTTGATCTCCGCGTTGACCTGCCACAGCCCGGACACCGCCAGCGCGGTGACAAACAGATAGGTCAGCACGATCGGCGGCAGCACCGAAAACACCTTCCAGCCGAAGCGGCGTTCGATCGCCGGAAACAGCCCGGCGATCAGCAGCATCAGCGCCAGGTAAGGCCAGACCGTATGGATCACTTGCATCCCCTCGTGGATCGTTCGCGGGTATTCGCAGGCTGGCCGGCTTCCGCCATCAAGGAATAGTTGATTCTTCTTTAATATTCAAGAAGCATAAATTATTGACCGGCATTTGCAAGCGTGTTACACAGCGGTTTCAGGGGATTCGTTGCGGGGACGTTTGTCGATGGATACGTTGCTGCCTGTCGCACCGGGAATATGCCGTCGCACTCGCGGCCTGCGCCTCGCTGCGCCCCTGCTCGCCCTGCTGCTCGTCGTGCCGTTCGCGCATGCCGAAAACAACAAAGACGGCAAGGCCGTCACCCCCATCATCGCCCAGATCGACGCCGGCCACTTCAAGGCCGCCGAAGCGGCGATCGCCGACGCACTGGCACAACCCGGACTGACCGCCGGCACGCGCGACGCGCTCGCCTTCCAGCGCGAACGCATGCGCCGCATCCTGCTCGACTTCACGCTGAGCGCCGACGATGTCGAGGCGCGCGTGCACAAGCAGATCCCCGACCTCACCGATGCCGAGTTCGCCAAATGGGACGCGGCCGGCCTGTTCGAACATCAGCTGATTGACGGCCGCACGCTGTACTTCAAGCGCGCGCCCGGCAACCTGTTCCGGCTCAGCCCCGAAGCGGTGGCGCGGCGAGCGGTGCGGACGCCGATCAGCGACGGCCCGATGGAAGTGCTGAACGACCACCAGCGCGCGATCTACCAGGCCGCGCTGGCCGAACACAAGAGCAGCGTGCTGCCGCAGCGCCTGCGCATGACGCAGACGCTGAGCATCGACGCCGACGCGGTGCCCGCCGGCGAGACGGTGCGCGCATGGATCCCCTACCCGCAGGCGGTGCCGGGCCAGCAGGAAGACATCCGCTACGTGGCCAGCATGCCGGCGAAACACGACATCGCGCCGGCGTCGGCGCCGCAGCGCACGGTGTACCTGGAAAAGCCCGCCGTGGCCGGGCAGAAGACGGTGTTCTCGGTCACCTACGAGCTGACCCTGCTGGCGCAGTACCACGCGCTCGACCCGGCCAAGGTCACCGCGGAAAAAATCACGCCGGAACTGGCCCCGTTCGTGGCCGAGCGCGCGCCGCACATCGTGTTCACCGACGCGATGCGCGCGTTCTCGCGCAAGGTCGTCGGCGACGAGAAGAACCCGTACCGCATCGCACAGAAGCTGTTCGCCGCGGTCGACCGCATCCCCTGGGCCGGCGCGCGCGAGTACTCGACGATCTCCAACATCAGCGACTACGCGCTGCACGCCGGCCACGCCGACTGCGGCCAGCAGACCCTGCTGCTGATGACCCTGCTGCGGCTCAACGGCATCCCCGCGCGCTGGCAGTCGGGCATGGTCTATTCGGACGACGGCAGCCGTTACAGCAACATCCACGACTGGGGCTACCTGTACCTGCCGCCGTACGGCTGGGTGCCGATGGACGTCACCACCGGCCGCCTGCAGCCGAAACCCGGCGACGACCAGGCGCTGGAGTGGTTCTACCTCGGCGGCCTCGACAACTGGCACATCGCCTTCAACGACGACTTCGGCCGCCACTTCCAGCCGTCCAAACGGCACTTCCGTTCCGACGACGTGGACTCGCAGCGCGGCGAAGCCGAATGGCGCGGCGGCAACCTTTATTTCGATCAACTGGATTACGACTTCGACTGGCAGGTTCTGCCAGCGGCGCAGGGACGCAGCAGCAACTAACCAACCAGCAGCTTTTCATGAACATGGCATCGACGGCGTCGATGGGGGAGATGGGGACATGAGCAATACCCGGACATTGCGCAGGACCGTACTCGGCACGGCGCTCGGAATGGCACTGGCCGCCTTCGGCGGACCGCAGGTGTACGCAGCCAACAACGACGGCTCGGTGGCCGGCCGCACCCAGGCCGGCGCCACCGTGGTCGTGACCAATCCGGCCACCGGCCTGACCCGCACGATCACCGCCGACAACGACGGCAACTACCGCTTCCCGTTCCTGCCGGTGGGCCAGTACACCATCAGCGCCAGCAGCAGCGGCCAGCCGGTGGGGCCGACGCGCAACGTCACCGTGGCGCTGGGCACCACCACCACGGTGGACCTGGGCGCGGCGAACGCGACCAGCCTGGCCACCATCAACGTCACCGGCTCGGTGCTGCCGGTGATCGACGTGAGCTCCACCGAGTCGGCCACCATCGTCTCGCGCGCCGAACTGGCGCGCCTGCCGGTCGACCAGAACGTCACCTCGGTGGCCCTGCTGGCCCCCGGCGTGGTCAAGGGCAACGCTGCCTTCGGCGGCATTTCCTTCGGCGGCTCCTCGATCGCCGAGAACGCGTTCTACGTCAACGGCCTCAACGTCACCGACTTCTACAACCGCAACGGTTTCTCCGAGGCACCGTTCGCGTTCTACGACCAGTTCCAGGTCAAGACCGGCGGCTACTCGGTCGAGTTCGGCCGCACCACCGGCGGTGTGGTCAACGCGGTGGTGCGTTCGGGCTCCAACGAATTCAAGGGCGGCATGGAGATCACCCTGGAACCGGGCAACTGGCATTCGCGCGCCGATGACCACTACGACGCCAGCGGCCGGCGCTACCTCACCGCCAGCCGCGACCAGGACTCGCTGGTGAAGACCAACGTCTGGGCCTCCGGCCCGATCGTCAAGGACAAGCTGTTCATCTTCGCCATGTACGAGGCGCGCGGCAGCAGCCCGCGCAACACCAACAACGCCGGCACCACGCTGACTTCCAACAACTCGCACACCGGCTTCTGGGGCACCACCATCGACTGGAACATCACCGACAGCAACGTGCTGCAGCTGATGGCGTTCTCCGACAAGAACAAGAACACCGGCGACGTCTACGGCTACGACTACGACACCAACACCACCGGCACCCGTACCAACCAGGTCTTCACCGACACCGGCGGCAAGAACTGGGCATTGACCTGGACCAGCTACCTCACCAACGACCTGTCGATGAAGCTGATGACCGGTCGCAACGAGCGCGAGGCGTTCACCCACTCGCAGCTGGACATCGACTGCAACTACGTCGCGGCCAACAACGCCTTCAGGCGGCTGCACGACCCCGGCGTGCGGCTGGGCTGCACCAGCAGTTCCTCCGTGTACAAGCGCAACGACACCCGCAAGCAGGCGCGCGCCGACTTCGAGTGGACGCTGGGCGACCACCTGCTGCGCTTCGGCTACGACCACGAGAACGACACCTCCGACTACAGCCGCCACTACGCCGGACCGGGTGCGTACTACTACAACCTGTACGCCGCCAGCGCCGGCTCCACCATCTCCAACGGCGGCGTGGTGCCGGCCGGCTACGACGCCTACGTGCGCGCGCGGCGCTATGAGATCGCCGGCACCTTCACCACCAAAAACGCCGCGTACTACATCGAGGACAACTGGCAGCTCACGCCCAACCTGGTGATCAACGCCGGCGTGCGCAACGACAGCTTCGACAACCAGGACGCCGCCGGCCGCAGCTACATCAAGATGAGCCGGCAGATCGCGCCACGGCTGGGCTTCTCCTGGGACATGAAGGGCGACGGCAGCACCAAGCTGTTTGGCAACCTCGGCCGCTACTACCTGCCGGTGGCCAACGTGATCAACATCAAGCAGGCCGGCGGCCTGCTCGACGAGCGCACCTACTACGCGTTCGCCGGCTGGGAGTACAAGACCCTCAACGGCGTGCAGTACGCTGTCCCGAAGCTCGGGCCGCAAATCGGCGCGGTCGACAATTCGCAGGGCGACGGCACCGTGGGCGACCTGCGTTCCGAGGTCGACAAGAACATGGACCCGGTCTACCAGGACGAGGCGATCCTGGGCTTCCAGCAGCTGATCACGTCGCAGTGGTCGTGGGGCGTCAGCGCCACCTACCGGCGCCTGCACAACGCGATCGACGACATGGAGATCACCGCCACCCCGCAGTGCGGCGGCAACGGCTACATTGGCTGGGTGATGGCCAACCCAGGCAAGAACGTCACCGTGTGGGGCGACACCCACTGCACCGGCACCGCCGACGGCTGGGTCACCATCGATACCTCCAAGCAAGGCTGGGCGATGTACGACGCCTCCGGCAATTATCTCGGCCAGCGCGGCTGGGTGAAGCCGAAGCGAACCTACGCCGCCGTCGAGCTGCAGTTGAACCGCGCGTGGGACGAGAAATGGGCGATGAACGCCTCGTACACGATGTCGTGGAACCGCGGCAACGCGGAAGGCCCGGTCAACTCGGATACCGACTTCGACGACACCGGCCGCACCGAGAACTTCGACGATCCGTGGGTGAACCTGGGCGGCAACGGCTACCTGCCGAACGACCGCCGCCACCAGTTCAAGCTGCGCGGCACCTATGCGCTCACCCCGCACTGGCAGCTGGGCGCCGATGTGAACGCCGCCTCCGGCGGCCCGATCACCGGCTTCGGCGTAGGCAACCCCTACGACGCCACCAACTACCACAGCTACTTCATCTGCGTGCAGAACTGCGACTCGCCAGTATCCGAGAACCGCGTCTACCAGCGCTCGCCGCGCGGCAAGTACGGCCGCCTGCCGTGGACCTTCACGCTCAACGCCGGCATCAGCTACATCCTGCCGTTCGAAGGCGGCGAGTTCCGGGTCAAGCTGGCCGTCTACAACCTGCTCAACCAGAAGCACACCACCGCGGTGGACCAGGACCTGCAGACGTCCATCTCCAACTCCACCAGCGACACCTTCCGCCAGCCGCTGGGCTTCCAGTCGCCGCGGTTCACCCAGCTGACGATGTCCGTCAACTTCTGATCGGCCTCCCCCGGTCGTGGCCCGCGCAATTGGCGGGCCGCTTTTTTTCCGGCGCCACCGCACCAGCCACCGATAGCGAACCCATGCACACGCAGACGACGAACCGCCCGGCAGCGCGGGAAACCGCCCGGGAAACGGACGGTGCCCCCGGCATGTTCGACGGCGTCGACCTGCGGCAACTGGCCGAACGCATCGCCACCCCCTTTCATGCCTACTCCGCCAGCGCGATCCGCCAGCGCATCGACGAACTCCAGGTCGCGCTGGCCGGCCTCGACGCCGCCATCTGCTTCGCGGTCAAGGCCAACCCGAACCTCGCCATCCTGCAATTGATGGCGAACGCCGGCGTCGGCGCCGACATCGTCTCGGTCGGCGAACTGCGCCGCGCGCTCAACGCCGGCATCCCGGCCGAGCGCATCGTGTTTTCCGGCGTCGGCAAGAGCGCCGACGAGATCGCCGGCGCGTTGAACGTCGGCATCATGCACTTCAACGTCGAATCGCTGGACGAGTTGCACACCCTGCAGCGCCTCGCGAAAGCGCAAGAGGTGACCGCGCGCGCCGCAGTGCGCATCAACCCCGACGTGGACGCGCAGACCCATGCGAAGATCTCCACCGGCAAATCGGAAAACAAGTTCGGCGTCAGCATCGACGAGGCACGCCGCTGGTTCGCCGGCCGCAAGGCGCTGACCCACGTGCAGCTCGACGGCCTGCACGTGCACATCGGCTCGCAGATCCTCAGCCTCGACCCGTTCCGCCTCGCGCTGCAGCGGGTCGCCGCGTTCTGGCGCGAACTCGAACAGGCCGGCCATCCGGTCAACAGCATCGACGTGGGCGGCGGTCTCGGCGTGTGCTACCGCGCCGGCGTGGACCGGCCACTCGCTGCCACCGATTACGTCGGCGTGATCCGCGCCGCGCTGGCCGGCTTCCGCGGCCGCCTGCTGCTGGAGCCGGGCCGCTGGCTGGTGGCCGAGGCTGGCGTGCTGCTGACCCGCGTGCTGCGCATCAAGCAAGGCGCCGAGCGGCGCTTCCTGGTGCTGGACGCGGCGATGAACGATCTGCAGCGGCCCAGCCTGTACGACGCCTGGCACGACATCGTGCCGGTCGCGGACGAACCGCGCCCGCCGGCTACCTACGACATCGTCGGCCCGGTCTGCGAAACCGGCGATACTTTCGCTCGGGCGCGCGAGCTGCCCGAGTGCTCGGCGGGCGACCTCTTGCTGATCAGGGCCACCGGCGCGTACGGTGCGTCGATGGCGTCCAGCTACAACTCGCGGCCGCTGGCGGCCGAGGTCCTGCTCGACCAGGGCCGCTATGCCGTGGTGCGCCGTCGCCAGCACTTCGAGGAAATGATCGCCGGCGAGCAGCCGGCGCGGAACTGGGAAACCGCATGAACCTGACCGTCCGCCTCGCCCTTCTCGCCGCCCTGGCCTGGCCCGCCGCTTCGCCGGCGCAGGCCGCGCAGGACCCACCGGTCACCATCGACACCCACGTCGACATTCCGTTCAACTACATGGCCGAGCCGCGCTTCGACGTCGGCAAGGACACCCGCCTGCTGGTCGACCTCGGCAAGATGGAGCGCGGCGGCCTCAACGCGGTGTTCTTCGTGGTGTGGGTGCCGCAGCACGCACTCGACGCCGCCGGCTACGCCAAGGCGGTGCAGCAGGCCAGCCAGAAGTACGACGGCATCGGCCGCATGCTGATGATGTATCCCGACCGCATCCGCCTGGCCACCACACCGGAGCAGCTCGTCGCCAACCACAAGGCCGGCCTGCTCTCGGCCACCATCGAGATCGAGAACGCCTACTCGCTCGGCCACGACCTCCGCCGCCTCGACGCCGCGTTCGATCGTGGCGCCCGTTCGGTCGGCCTGGTCCATGTCGGCAACAACGACCTGTGCACCAGCTCGCTGCCCGACACCGAACACGGCGAGCCGGCGATGAACAGCGCCGGCGACCAGGGCATGAGCGCGTTCGGCCGCGCCGTGGTGAAGCGCGCCAACCAGCTCGGCATGCTGGTCGACATCTCGCACGCCTCGGACAAGTGCGTGCGCGATGCGCTCCAGGCATCCGCCGCCCCGATCATCGCCACCCACTCCGGTGCCCGCGCCGTGCTCGACCACCCGCGCAACCTGCCCGACGAGCTGCTGCGCGCGATCGCCGCGAAGGGCGGCGTGGTGCAGGCAGTGGCGTACAAGGAATTCCTGAAGCACGACCCCGGCCGCGAGGCTGCCGAGAAGAAATTGCAGGAGGCCGTGGCCAAACAGGCCGGCGAGAAGGCATACGACAGCGACAACGACGACTACCGGCCCGAGATGGAAGCAGGCATGGCCGAGATCCAGAAGACCTACCCGCTGGCCACGCTGGACGACTACGTGAAGCAGATCCGGCACATGGTGAAAGTGGCTGGCATCGACCACGTCGGCCTCGCCTCTGACTTCGACGGCGGTGGTGGCATCACCAGCTGGAAGGACGCCAGCGAAACCCGCAACGTCACCGCTGCGCTGCGCAAGGCCGGCTTCAGCGACGCCGACATCGCCAAACTGTGGGGCGGCAACCTGCTGCGCGTGTGGGGCGAGGTCGAGCGGCATGCGCAACATTGACGCCGCGCACTTTCTGCTCCCTCCCCTGCATTGCAGGGGAGGGTTGGGATGGGGTGCTCTCCCGCACGCCCGGGCCACCCCTTCCCTGCCTCCCCCTGCAAGCAGGGGGAGGAGTCAGAAGCGCAGCGCCGACGCTCTGCTCCCTCCCCTGCATTGCAGGGGAGGGTTGGGGTGGGGTGCTCTCCCGCACGCCCGAGCCACCCCCTCCCAACCTCCCCCTGCAGGCAGGGGGAGGAGCCAGAAGCATTCGCTCCCTCCCCTGCCACGCAGGGGAGGGCTGGGGTGGGGTGCGCTTGCCCTTCTGCTCCTGCTCGCACCGTTTGGCACCAACGCCCGATCCGCCAACCGCATCTATGACCCCATCGTCGACGCCGTCGTCGCCCGCTATCACCTGCCCGGCATCGCCGTCGGCGTGATCGAGAACGGGCAGGTCGTCTATATGCGCACCGCCGGCGAGACCGTCGCCGGCTCTGGCCAGCCGGTCACCCCGCGCACGCTGTTCAAGATCGCCTCCAACAGCAAGGCGATGACCACCGCCCTGCTCGGCCGGCTGGTCGACCAGGGCAAGCTGCGCTGGGACGATCCGGTGACGAAGTACCTGCCGCAGTTCCGCATGCACGACCCGTGGGTCACCACGAACATGCGCGTGGCCGACCTGCTCACCCATTCCAGCGGCCTGCCCGAGGGCGGCGGCGACCTGATGCTGTGGCCGGAGCCGAATGCGTTCACCCGCGCCGACATCATCCACGGCCTGGCCTTCATCAAGCCCAGCTACAGCTTCCGTGCGCAGTACCAGTACGACAACCTGCTCTACGTGGTGGCCGGCGAAGTGGCCGCCGCCGCAGGCGGTGCGCCGTACGAGACGCTGATGCGCCGCGAGGTGTTCGCGCCGCTGGGGCTGGACCGCTGCCAGGTCGGCGCATGGAACCGCGACGCGGTCGGCGACGTGGCCGCGCCGCACCGTCGCGACGGCAAGCGCAATGTGGCGATGCCCGAGGCCGCGGCAATCCCCGCGATCACCTCCGCGGCGGCCGGCGGCATCCGCTGCGGCCTCACCGACATGCTGAGCTGGGCGCGCAACTGGCTGACACCCACCCACGCGCAGCTGCAATGGCTGTCGCCGGTGCAGCGCGAAGTGCTGCAGGCGCCGCACATGCTGATCCCGATTTCCGAACAGCGCCGCGCCTGGGATAACACGCACGTGATGGCCTACGGCTACGGCTGGCGCATGGCCGACGTCGACGGCCAGTGGAGCGTGTGGCACACCGGCACGCTGAACGGCATGTACTCGATGCTGGCCCTGCTGCCCGACCGCGACGACGGCTTCGTGTTCATGATCAACGGCGACGCGGACGAAGCGCGCACCGTGCTTGGCGAAGTATTGATGAAGCACTTCACCGCGCCCGGCGACGATCGCGGCGTGGACTGGTACGCCGATGCGCTGGCGCAGCGGGCGAAGCAGCGGGCGCCGTCGTCGTCCGCGCCGGATACCTCGGCGCAGCGGCCAGCCTCGCCGGCCGAACTGGCGCACTGGAGCGGGCAGTATCGCGACGCGTGGTTCGGCGACGTCACGCTATGCCCGCGCGATGGAACGATGCATTTCGCCGCCGCGAAGTCGCCGACACTGGCCGGCACGGTGATGCGCCTGGGCGATCGCTACCTGGTGCACTGGGACGATTCGGCCAACCTCGACGCCTGGCTGGATTTTCGCGCCGTCAGCAACGACCAGCCGATCGCCCTGCGCATGGCCAAGCTCGACCCGCTGGGCGACTTCAGCTCCGATTATGAAGACCTCGACTTCCGCCGCGTAGGACGCTGCCCATGATCACCCACTCACTAGTGACGCCCCGTAGGAGCCCGCTCGCGGGCGATGCTTTTGCTCTCACGAATCCCGAATCCCATATCCCAAATCCCGACCCCAAGAGCATCGCCCGCAAGCGGGCTCCTACGACAGCTTGGTGTCTGTTCGTGCTCGCCTGGCTCGTCGCCTCCGGTGGCATCGCCCGCGCGGAGCAGCCACCCACCCTGTCGCCCGTCAGGACGGCCGCTGCGGCGAACCTCGTCGACATCCGCATGCTGGTGCCGGACATCGCCGAAGACATCAAGTACGCTGGCCACAACAACTTCGTGGGTGCGCCGGTCGATGGCTACCTGGCACCGAAGTGCCTGCTGCTGCGCCCGGTCGCCGAAGCGCTGGCGCGGGTCGAGCGCGAGCTGCGCACGCAGCAGCTGCGCCTGAAGATCTGGGACTGCTATCGCCCGGCCCGCGCCGTGGCGCATTTCGTGCGCTGGGCGCACGACCTCAACGACCAGCGTACCAAGCCGCAGCACTATCCCACGCTGGACAAGTCGAAACTGCTCGGCGATTACATCGCACCGGTCTCCGGCCACAGCCGCGGCGCCACCGCCGACCTCACCCTGCAGCGCTGCGCCGCCGACGGCACGCACTGCACGCCGCTGGACATGGGCACCGATTTCGACTTCTTCGACGTGCGCGCGCACACCGATGCGCCCGGCATCACTGCCGCGCAGCATGCGAACCGTCTGCTGCTGCGCGATGCAATGGAGCGCGAGGGTTTCCGCAACTATGCGCTGGAGTGGTGGCATTACACGCTAACGCCGGAACCCACGCCGCACACGCTGTACGACGTGCCGGTGCAATGACGCCGTACCCATCGAAACTCCCCTCTCCCCGTGGGAGAGGGGTCGGGGGAGAGGGTCCGGGCGGAGCCGAGCACCGCGGCGATCCCGCACCCTCACCCCAACCCCTCTCCCGACGGGAGAGGGGCTCAAACCAAAGGCACGGAGCCTTGCCATGCGTCTCGCCACGATCTTCGTCTCGATGCTGTTCTGCGCCGGCAGCGCTGGCGCATCGACCGCCGATGCCATCCGCCACGCCGATCAGTTGATGCAGAAGTACGCCGGCGACGTGCCCGGCGCCTCGCTGCTGGTGCTCAAGGATGGCAAGCCGATCGTGCGCCGCGGCTACGGCCTGGCCAATCTCGAAGACCGCGAGCGCGCCACGCCGGCCACCAACTACCGGCTCGCCTCGGTGAGCAAGCAGTTCACCGCCGCGGCGATCCTGCTGCTGGTCGAGGACGGCCACCTCCACCTGGACGACCCGGTGCAGCGCTGGCTGCCCACGCTGCCGCAGACGACGGCCGCGGTCACGCTGCGCCAGCTGCTCGACCACACCGGCGGCCTGGTCGACTACGAGGACCTGATCCCGCCCGGCACCACCGCCCAGGTCAGCGACGACGACGTGCTGCGCCTGCTCTCCGCCACGCCGAGGACCTACTTCGCGCCGGGCAGTGCCTACCGCTACAGCAACTCCGGCTACGTGCTGCTCGGCCTGGTGGTGGAACGCGCCTCCGGCATGAGCCTGCCGCTGTACCTCAAGCAGCGCATCTTCCGGCCGCTGCACATGGACCACACCCTGCTCTACGAGCACGGCAAGGGGCCGGAAGTGGCGGACCGCGCCTACGGCTACAGCGAGGAGCACGGCCACTGGACGCGCACCGACCAGAGCATCACCAGCGCCACCCGCGGCGACGGCGGCATCTACTCCTCGATCGACGACCTGGCCAAGTGGGACGCCGCCCTGTACGACGACCGCCTGCTCAGCGCCGCCTCGCGGCGGCTGGCCTTCAGCCCGCACGTGAAGGTCACCGGCGAACCGTACCAGGCCAGCTACGGCTACGGCTGGCGCATCACCGGCGACACACTGTGGCACTCCGGCGAAAGCATCGGCTTCCGCAACGTGATCGTGCGCTGGCCGCAGCAGCGCCTCACGGTGATCCTGCTCAGCAACCGCAACGACCCGGAGCCTTACCGCACCGCACTGGCGATCGCCGAGCCCTATCTGCATTGACCGCTGCCATCACTTTCGCCCACCTTCACCGTCATTCCAGCGAAAGCCGGAGACGCATTTCAACAGTCGTAGGCTGGTCATCCAGTGATATATGCGTGCGAAGCACACGAAATGGATTTTGAGTACTTCGCACGAGTCACCCGACTGGATTCCGGCGTTCGCCGGAATGACGAGCCATCAAGCCCAACGCCATGTGCCCGACACTCCCTGCATTCCGCCTTCTGCACATCGTTGGCCTGCTGATCCCGCTCGCCCTGCTCGCCGCCTGCGCCCCGCTGCCGCCGCGCAACCCGCTGGCGACCTGGGTGCCATCGCCGAACCACGACATCCGTCGGCCGGTGCTGATCGTGCTGCACTACACACAGCAGCAGTCGGTGCAGCAGAGCCTGGACACCCTGCGCTCGAGCAACAGCATGGGCCCGGTCAGCGCGCATTACCTGATCGGCGCCGACGGCCACATCTACCAGCTGGTGCCCGACCAGTGGCGCGCCTGGCAGGCCGGTCCGGGCCGCTGGGGCACCATCACCGACCTCAACTCCGCCTCGATCGGCATCGAGCTGGACAACGACGGTGCCACGCCGTTCGCCCAGCCGCAGATCGACGGCCTGCTGCGCCTGCTCGCCGACCTCACCACGCGGCTGCGCATCCCGCCCACCCAGATCATCGGTCATGAGGACCTCGCCCCCGGCCGCAAGGACGACCCCGGCCCGCTGTTCCCGTGGCAGCAGCTCGCCGCCGCCGGCTACGGCCGCTGGCCACAGGGCGAACTGGTCGAGCCGCCCGCCGGCTTCGACCCGTGGATGGCGCTGGGCCTGGTCGGCTACCCGCTGGACGACCGCCCCGCTGCGGTGCGCGCGTTCCACCACCACTTCCGCGGCATGCAGGGCGACACGCTGGACGACGAAGACCTGCGCATCCTGTACAACCTGGCGCAGCGGATCGTGGGCGGCAGCGGGAACTGAGCCACCCCGGCTACACCTCCAGGCGGTCGTCCGGCCGCGCCACGATCGCGTACAGCGCCGGCATCAGGAACACGCTGATCAGCAGGCGGGTGAACAGGCCGCTGACGATGACCAGCGCGAACGGCCGCTGCGTGTCGGTGCCGACGCCGGTGGCCAGCGCCGCCGGCAGCAGGCCGAGCGCGGCCACCAGCGCGGTCATCATGATCGGACGCAGGCGCAGGATCGCGCCTTCGCGGATCGCCTCGGCCACGCCGACGCCGTTGCGGCGCAGCTCGTTGACGTAGGAGATGTACACCACCGCGGTCTGCACCGAGACGCCGAACAGCGCGAGGAAGCCGATGCCCGAGGACACCGAGAACGGCGTGCCGGTCAGCCACAGCGCGATGATGCCGCCGGCCGGCGCGGACAGCACCACGCCGAGCACGGTGATGAAGGGGAACTTGAAGTTGCTGTACAGCGCGAACAGCAGCAGGAAGATCAAACCCACGGTGAGCGGCACGATCAGGTTCAACTGCGCGCGCGAGGCGGTGTATTCCTTGTACTCGCCGCCCCAGTCCAGCCGGTAGCCCTGTTGCAGCTTCACCTTCGCGTCGACCTGGGCGATCGCATCCTCCACCGCGCCGGCCAGGTCGCGGCCTTCCACCGAGAACTGCACGCCGATATAGCGCGAGTTGTCCTGCCGGTAGATGAAGGAGGCGCCGTTGGTCACCCGGATATCGGCGAATTCCTTCAGCGGCAGCTGCTGGCCGCCGGGCGTGGCCACCAGGATGTTGCCGATCGCCTCGGCGTTGTCGCGGAACGGCTGGTCCAGCCGCACGACCAGGTCGAACTGCTTCTCGCCCTGGATCACCTGGGTGGCCACGTCGCCGCCGATCGCGGTCTGGATCAGACCGTTGATGTCGTCCACGTTCAGGCCGTAGCGGGCGATCACCGCGCGGTTGATGGTGATGCTGAGGCTGGGCTGGCCGAGCTCCTGCACCAGCGTCACGTCACGGATGCCGCGCACCTGTTCCAGCACGTGTTTGATCGCCTTGCCCTTCGCCTGCAGCGTGTTCAGATCGGTGCCGAACACCTTCACCGCCAGCGCGCTCTTCAGGCCGGTCTCGGCCTCGTCCACCGCGTCCTCGGCCGGCTGGGTGTAGTTGAAGCTGATGCCGGGGAAGACTTGCAGCTTGCGGTTGATCGCTGCGATCAGTTCGGCCTTGTCGTGGTACGCGCCCTTCCACTGCGCGTACGGCTTCAGGCCGACGTAGAACTCGACGTTGAAGAAGCCGGTGTGATCGGTGCCATCGTCGGGCCGGCCCAGCTCCGAGGCAACCGTGGTGACCTCGGGGAACGAGCGCAGGATGGCGCGGATCTGTGGCGCGATTTTCGCCGACTCGTCGAACGAGATGGTGTACGGCATGGTCGCGCGCACCCACAGCGCGCCCTCGTCCAGGTGCGGCATGAACTCCGCGCCGATGCGCGGCACCAGCAGCAGCGACAAGCCCAGCAGCAACGCCGAGACCGCCGTGGTCAGCCATGCCCGGGCGAGGCAGAAATCCAGACCCTTGGCATAGACCGACCTGATCGCCTCGAACATGCGGTTGCGCCGCTCGCGTACGCCCTTGCGCATCAGCCACGAACACAGCACCGGCAGCAGCGTCAGCGTAACGGCGAGCGAGCCGACCAGCGCGAACACCATGGTGTCCGCCATCGGCTTGAACAGCGTGCCGGACGGCCCGGACAGCACGTAGATCGGCAGGAAGCTGACCACGATCACCGCCACCGCGTAGAACAGCGGGCGGTCGACCTCCGCCGCCGCGTCGCGGATCACCTCGACGACGTTGAACTTCGTGCCCGCGCGATCGGCGAGCTGGCGATGGATGTTCTCCACCATCACCACCGCCGCGTCGACCAGGATGCCGAAGTCGATCGCGCCGATCGACAGCAGGTTGGCCGAGGCGCCCTGCAGGTCCAGCCCGATGAAGGCGACCAGCAGGGACAGCGGGATGGTGACCGCCACGATCAGCCCGGTACGCACGTCGTACAGGAAGAAGATCAGCACCACCACGACCAGCAGCATGCCGCGCAGCAGGTTGTCCCTGACCACCTGGGTGGTGATCGTCACCAGGTCGCTGCGGTCGTAGAACGGGTGGACCTTGATGTCCTTCGGCAGGATCTGCTCGTTGAGCTCCTGCGTCTTCGCCTCGACCCGCTGCAGCACGTCCTGGGTCTTCTCGCCGGTGCGCAGCGAGATCACCCCCTCGACCGCGTCGTTCTGCTTCTCGTAACCGAACAGGCCCAGCCGCGGCGCGATGCCGATGACCACGCGGCCGACGTCCTTGACCAGCACCGGATTGCCGTCGTGCACCGCCAGCACCACATTGCCGATGTCCTCCAGCGTGCGCAGCCGGCCCACGCCGCGCACGTAGTAGAACTGGCCACCCTGCGAATAGAAGCCGCCGCCGGCGTTGGCGTTGTTGGCGGCCAGCGCGGCCTGCACCTGCGTTGCGCTCAGGCCGACGCCGGCGAGTTTGGCCGGGTCGAGCAGCACCTGGTACTGCATCGTGCCGCCGCCGAAGCCGGAGTCGTCCGCCACGCCGGCGACCGCGCGGTACTGCGGCTCGACCACCCAGTCCTCGAACGTCTTCAGCTCCATCGGCGAACGGTCGGAGCTCTGCAGCACGTAGCGGTAGATCAGCCCCGACGGCGACGACAGCGGCGACACCGACGGCTTCACGCCGTCAGGAAGCTCGAGACCACCGAGCCGATTGAACACCTGCTGCCGCGCGAAATAGTTGCCGGTGCCGATGTCGAAGGTCAGCGTGACCACCGACAGGCCGTACAGCGAGATCGAGCGGACGTTGGCGGTCTTCGGGATACCGGTCATGCCGCGCTCGGCCGGCACCGTGATCAGCCGCTCCACTTCCTCGGCGGTATGCCCCGGCCACTGCGTGACGATCTCCACGCTGGGCGGCGACAGGTCGGGGTAGGCATCCACCGGCAGGCGGTGCAGCGCATGCACACCGGCGCCGATCAGCACCAGCACCAGCAAGGCGACCAGGAAGCGTTGCGCCAGCGAGGCACCGACGATGCGATTCATCAGCGAGGCCGCACGCGACGGCATGGGCGGCAGCGGGTCGCTCATTGGTTCTGCATGAACTGCACGAAGATGCCGCCGTCGACCACGATTCGGTCGCCCGGCCTGAGGCCGTCGCTGACCAGGTAGTCGTCACCCGTGCGCGAACCCGTCGTGACGTGCCGCCGCGCGAAGCTGCCGTCGGCCTGGGCGAGATAGACGAACGGCAGGTTGTCGTCGTCGCGCAGCAGCGCCGACGCCGGAACCAGCAGGCCCTTGCTGGCCTGGCGCGACTGGATCCGCACGCGCACGTACATCTGTTTGCGCAGCGCGCCCTGCGGGTTCGGCACCACGATGCGCGCGGCAATCGCACGAGTGTTCGGGTTCACCACCGCGGCGATGTTGTCCAGCGTGCCCGCCAGCTCGCCACCCGCTGCAGCCTCGGCCTGCGCCGGGTCGCCGACCCGGATTCCGGCAAGCTCCGCTGCCGTCACCTGCGCCATCACCCACACCTTGGACAGGTCGGCCACGGTGAAGCACGGCGTCGTGCCCGCCTGCAACAGCTGCCCGGGGCTGATCAGCTTTTCCACCACGGTACCGGCGACCGGTGCGCGGATGATGCCCTGCGTGCGCGCCACCGTGCGGCCGGACTGGATCGCCTCGATCGTGCCGGCGTCGACATGCAGCGCCACCAGCGCCTGCAACGCTGCATCGCGGTCGGCTTCGGCGCTGGCGGCGTCGGTCTGCGCCTGCTCGGCCTCGCGCCGCGATACGCCTTGGTGCTGCAGCAGGTCCTGGTCGGTGTCGGCCAATTTGCGGGCGTTGCGCGCACTGGCCAGTGCCTTGCGATAGGCGCCGATCGCGGCGGCGAAGTCCGGCGAGTCCACCAGCGCCAGCGGCTGGCCCTGGTGCACCTGGTCGCCCGGCGCCACCAGCACGCGCAACACCGGTCCGGAGAACGGCGCGAGCACGCCGGTCGCCTGGTCGTTGTCGAAATCCACCACGCCGGTGGTCTCGATCGCGCGATGGAAGCTGGCCGGCGCGACGGTGAACAGATGGATGCGCTGGCGCTGCGCCGGCGTCATCGTCACGTTCTGCGGCGTGTCGGATGCCGCAGCGTGTTGCGCTTCGGACCTGGAGGAACAGCCGGCCGCAGCAAGCACCGCGCCCAGCGCGAGCGCGAATGCCACAGGACGCCACGGTATCCGGCACGACGCCGAAGATGATCTACTTTTCATCGCTGTCCCGGTCTGCCTTGGCGTGATCCGAATCGGAGGGGCGTGGCTGCGTCGCTGCGGAATGGGCCTGCGCGCCGTCCGCGGCGTTCCACCAGCCACCGCCCAGCGCCTGGAACAGCGCCGCGGTGTCGGCGTAGCGGCTGGCCTGCGCCTGCACCAGCGCGATGCGCGCCTGCTGGTAGCCCTGCTCGGCACCGAGCAGCGACAGGTAGCCGGCATAGCCGTCCTTGTACTGCCGCTGCGACAGATCCAGGGTGAGCTTCGCCGCCTGTGCGGCGCTGCTCGCCGCCTGCAGGCCTTCGGCGTCGTGCTGCAATGCGGCCAGCGTATCGGCCACATTCTGGAACGCCGTCAGCACCGTGCTGCGGTATTGCTCGGACGCCTGCACGTAGGCCGCCTTGGCGGCGCGTTCCTGGTGCAGCAGGCTGCCGCCGTGAAAAATCGGCGCGGCGATATCGGCACCGATGCCCCAGAAGCCCGTACCGCTCTTGAACACCTGGCCGATCGCCACCGCGGTGCTGCCCGCGTTCGCGGTCAATGAAACATTCGGCAACCGATTCGCGATCGCCACGCCGATATTGGCGCTGGCCGCATGCATGTTCGCCTCGGCCTGGCGCACGTCCGGACGCTGTGCCACCAGCCTGGATGGCAGGCTCAGCGGCAGTTGCTGCGGCAAGTGCAGGCTGGCCAGATCGAATGCCGGCGCCGGCGCCCCACTGGGCAACCGCCCGGCCAGCACCGCCAGCAAATCGTTCTGCTGATCCAGTCGGGTCAGCAACGGCGGCAGCGTGGCCTGCAGCTGAGCCAGCTGCGATTCCTGCGCGGCGAGGTCGAGCCGGTCGGCATACCCCTTGGCCAGCTGGTAGCGCAGGATGTCCACCATTTTCGAGTCGATCGCGATCAGCTCGCGGCTCGCGGCGATCTGCTCCCGCAACGAGGCCTGCTGCACGGCCGCCGCCACCACGTTGGTACTCAGCGTGATGCGGGCGGCGATCATCTGGAAACGCACGAACTGCTCCTGCGCCTGCAGCGACTCCACCGTGCGCCGGTTCAGGCCGAACAGGTCCGGCGCATACGAAATGCTGAGCTGCGGAGTGAAGAAGCTGTACAGATACTCCTGGGGTACCACCGGATAGTTCGGCCCGGGCGCAACCTGCTGTGATTGCTTCTGGCGGGTAGCCGAGAAGCCGGCGTTGACCGCGGGGTAGTAGGCACCGCGCTGCGCCCGGGCATTCTCGTGCGCCACCGCCAACGCTGCCTGCGCGGCCTTCAGATCGGAGTTGTGCGCCAGCGATTGTTCGATCAGCGCATTGAGCTCGGTGGAATGGAACAGTGTCCACCACTGCGCGGGAATGTCGGCGTCCAGGACGAAGCGCTGCGGCTGCCCGCCCGCGACATCCGCACCGGCGGTGGTGGTCGGCAGCGGGGCGGCGGTCAGGCGGCCGACTGCGGGTGCGGCCGGCCGCTGAAAATCCGGCCCCACCGCGCACCCGGCGAGACCCAGCACGACGACAGCCGCAAGCAGACGCCACAACGGCAACCACGCCGTGGATCGCAATGAGCGCGCTCGCCCGATCATCGCAGCCATCATGTCGACGGTGCCGGCAAGCACTCGAACCACGGGTCGTTCATGCGGGCGCGTCTTGGCGAGAAGATCGGAGACGCAACGATATAACGTACCAATTCGCCGCAAAACCCTGCAAGAAATTGCGTTCAACGATGTGCTGGCAACCACGGGGTCCGACGCGCAGGCCTGCTCGTCGAGTCGCACCTCGAACGTCGGAACAACCGCGTACGGGCACACCGCCCGAACGAGTCGCAGGCTGGACGAAGCAGCCGGCGACAGCCGCGCCTACAGCCCCTTCGCCGCCTGCGCCACCGCGCGGAACAGCGCGCGGCCCTTGTTCATCGTCTCCTCCCACTCGGCGGCGGGATCGGAGTCGAACACGATGCCGGCGCCGGCCTGCACGTGCAGGCGGCCGCCATGGATCACCGCGGTGCGGATCGCGATGGCGGTGTCGGCGTCGCCCCACCAGCCGATCCAGCCGATCGCGCCGCCGTAGATGTTGCGCTTGTACGGTTCCAGTTCCTGGATGATCTCCAGCGCGCGCACCTTCGGCGCGCCCGAGAGCGTGCCGGCCGGGAAGGTGGCCTTCAGCACGTCCATATAGCTCAAGCCTTTGCGCACCGTGCCCTGCACCTGCGACACGATGTGCATCACGTGCGAGTAGCGCTCGATCGCAAACGAGTCGCTCACCTCCACGCTGCCGGTCTCGCTGATCCGGCCCAGGTCGTTGCGGCCGAGGTCGATCAGCATCACGTGCTCGGCGCGCTCCTTCGGATCGGCCAGCAGCTCGGCTTCCAGCGCCCGGTCTTCCGCTTGCGTGGCACCGCGCCTGCGCGTGCCGGCGAGCGGGCGCACCACCACCTTGCCGTCCTTCAGCCGCGCCAGGATCTCCGGCGAGGAGCCCACGATCTGCGTTTCGCCGAGGTCGACGAAGTACATGTACGGCGACGGGTTCAGTGCGCGCAGCGCGCGGTACACGTCCACCGGCCGCGCGTTGAAGCCGACGCTGAGACGCTGCGACGGCACCACCTGGAAGATGTCGCCAGCGCGGATGTATTCCTTCGCCTTCTCCACCATCGCCTCGAACTCGTCCCTGGTAAACGAGGACTTGAAGTCGCCCTCGTCCAGCGCGATCGACTGCGTGAGCTGCGGATATGACGCGCCGCCCTGGCGCAGCCGGTAGACCAGCGCATCGAGCCGGCGCTGCGCGGCGGCATACGCCTGCGGCTGCTCGGGGTCCGCATGCACGATCAGGTACAGCCGGCCCTTGAGGTTGTCGAATACGGCCACTTCCTCGGCCAGCATCAGGAGCACGTCGGGCGTGCGCAATTCGTCGGCGCGATCCCACTGCGCGAGGCGCGGCTCGATGTAGCCGATCGTCTCGAAGCCGAAGTAGCCGACCAGGCCACCCGAGAACGCGGGCAGCTGCGGCAGCCGCGGCACGTCGTACTGCGCGCGCAGCTTCTCGATTTCCGCCAGCGGATCATCCAGGTGCCGGCGCTCGCTGACTTCGCCGGAGTCTTCCACTTCGAGCTCATGCCCATGCAGGCGAAACACCCGCTTCGCCGGCAGGCCGATGATCGAATAGCGCCCCCAGGTGGCGCCGCCCTCGACCGACTCGAACAGGAAGGTGTACGGGCCATCGGCCAGCTTCAGGTACACCGACAGCGGCGTGTCGAGGTCGGAGAACACCTCGCGCACCAGCGGGATGCGGGTGTGGCCCTGGGCCACCAGCGCGTCGTATTCGTCTCGGGAGATCACGTAGGGGAGATCCGGATGGCCAAACGAGGAAGCGGCCATTGTAGGCGAAGCGCGCCCTCAGCCACTCAGCCGTTGTCGCGGCATACCGCGCAAGCGCAGGGTGAACGCCACGCCGCTGCCGTCGTCGAGGTTGCGTGTGCTGGCGATGCCGCCGTGGCGTTCGGCGACCAGCCGCACCACGTACAGGCCCAGACCCAGGTGCGGGACCCCGCCGGGGGTGGCCTTGTCGCGCAGGCTGACCAGCGAGTCGAATAGCCGGCCCTGCATCGCCGCAGGCAGCGGCGGGCCCTGGTTGGCCAGCTCGATCTCGGCGCCATCGGGTGTGGCGCGCAGCGCGAGACGCAGCCAGCCATCCGGCGGCGTGAACGACAATGCGTTGTCGAGCAGCTTGTCCAGCGCCTGCGCGATCAGCTCGGGCGCGCAGTGCAACGGCAGCAGCGCATCAGGCAGTGTGCAGTCGAGCCGGCGCGCCCCGATCAGTGGCCGGTAGGCATCGGCACAGCCGCGCACCACGTCACGCAGGTCGACATCCTCCGGTTCGGCGGCAAGGATCGAGCGTTCCATCCGGCTCGACTCGCTCATCGCGCGCACCAGTGCGCCCAGCCGCGCCACGCCGTCGCGGGCGCGCGCCAGGTACGGCTGCGCCTCGGCCGGCAAGGCGGCATGCTCGAGGTTGTCCAGCGACGATTTCACGATCGCCAGCGGCGTGTTGAGTTCGTGCGAAAGCTTCGAGGCCAGCGTGCGCAGGTAATCGGTGTAGCTGCCGACCACCTCGAACAGCCGCTCGAAGCTGCGCGCCAGGTCGCCGATCTCGTCGGGCGCGTCGGTCATCGGGAACTTGCCGCGTTCGAACAGGCCGTCCAGACGTCCATCGTTGAGCTGGGCGCGCTCGGCCGCGTTGCGCAGGCGGCCCAGCCGCAGGCTGAGCTTGGTGGCGAACAGCAGCAGGATGCCGCCGGCGACCAGCAGCACGCCGAAGCTGGTCAGCAGCAGACCAAACAACGCACGGTTGGCGAGCAGCGGCACGCTGCGGCTGGCCTGCTCCAGCAGCAGCACGCCACCGACCCGGCCGGCATGTCCGATCGGCACCGCGGCGGCCAGCACCACGCTGCCGCGCTCCTCGCCGCTGCGCCACACCGATACCGGCTGGCCGGCACCCGCCTCGGCCACTTCGCGGGTGTCCAGCCGCGGCACGTCCTGCGCCCACAGGTTTGCATCTTCCAGCCGCGTCGCCAGCAGCGAGCGGTAGACCAGCGCGGCGAACCAGCCTGGCTGGCCGTCGCTGCCGGGCATCGTGTTCAGGCGGCCGCTGCGTGCCAGCAGCCAGCCCTGCGGCGCCAGCACGCGCGCCTGCACGCGGTCGGGCACCAGCTGCGCCAGCTCGCCGGCAAGCTTGCCCGAATAGCTGAGCAGTGGCCGCGTATCGGCGGCCAGCCGGTCGCCGCCCGCGGCCGTGTCGTACACGCCGATGCCGAGCGTGCGCAGCTTGAGATCACGCGGCAGGCGCAACTCGACCCGGTAACCGCTGCCGTCTTCCTGCCACTGCGCGGCGATCAGCTCGGGCAGGCCCTCCACCGGAGGATCGAGCGGCTGCGCGGTGAGCGGACCGGGCGCCGCGCTGGCCAGCAGGTAGCGGCGCCGGCCTTCCGCGTTGCCCAGCACGAGGATCAGGTGATCAGCCGCCAGCGCATTCGCATCGCCGGCGTCGGCACGCGTGCGGCGGGTGTCGCGCACGTCGGCGTAGAGGTACAGCCCGTCGTCGTCTGCGGCCAGCAACAGCTTGCCGTTCGTGCCAAGCGGCTGGCTCCACGGCGTCAGCGGCGCCCAGTCGTCGCCGTAGCCGTCCACGGTGATCGGATTGGCTGCCTGTTGCACGTACCAGCCCCGGCCCGATGCCGGCGCCACCGCGCCGGTCACCACCAGGCTGCGCGCCACCGCATTCGCCGACGCCAGCAGCGCCTGCGCCTGGCCCTCGCGCAGCAGCGTTTCCATCTGCCGCACGTACAGCCAGCCGGCCACCGGCAGCGCCAGCGTGCACAGTGCGACCAGCAGCAGCTTGCGGCGCAGCGTCATCGGCGCCGGCGATCAGCGGCCATGCGCGGGCGCCGCGTCCTTCGCCCAGCGCGTGGCCACCACCACGCGCATGAAGTCGTCGAGCAGTGCGTGGCGCGACGGGTCGGCGTCGTCGAATGCCATCGACCAGCTCAGCCGCACCCCGCTGGCCGTGCCGGGGTCGCAGAACACCAGCACGTCGTCGATGCGATCGCTGCCCTGGTAGACCGAAGCCTCGCACGGCATGGCCGGATGCCGCACGACGAAGGCGGACACCTTGCCGGCGGGGTCGTGCTGCAGGTAGCGCTTGCGATCAGCCTGCACCTCGTCGGCCAGCATGCCCAGTTGGCGCGGCCACACGTTGAGCACCATCACCCGCTGCGGCTTGCCGCTCCACTCGCCCTGGTACAGCACGGCGTTGACGCCGATCGCGCGCGCATAGGTGCAGCAGTCGCGCGTCCAGCCGGGCGGCGTGGCCGCGCTGATCGCCCAGGCCGGCGCGTCGCCGTCCCGGGCACCGCGCGCCAGCACGCCGTCGTCCTTGCCGGTGGCCGGCGCCGCGACGGTGAACAGCAAGCACGCCAACGCCGGCAGCAGGCGCCGCCTCACGGCTTCCACCGGTAGCCCACGCCGTGCACCGTCTCGATCGCGTCGAACTCCGGGGCCACCGCGATGAACTTCTTGCGGATACGCTTGATGTGCGAGGTGATGGTGGCGTCGTCCACCACCAGCTCCGCCTCGCGCATCAGCTGGTCGCGGTTCTTCACGTGGCCCGGGAAGCGGATCAGCGTGTGCACCATCCAGAACTCGGTGACGGTGAGCGGAATCTCCTCGCCGTTCCAGGTGATGCGCATGCGCTCGGATTCCAGCTTCAATAGGCCGTGCTCGATCACCGTCTCGCTGGACGCCGGCACCTTCAGCGACTCGATGCGGCGGAACAGCGCGGCGATGCGCGCAGCCAGCTGGTGCAGGCTGGTGTCCTTGGAAAGGTAATCGTCGGCGCCCAGGCGCAGGCCGGAGATCACGTCGAAATCCGAGTCGCGCGCGGTGAGGAAGATGATCGGCAGCGTGGCCGATTTCGCGCGCAGCTCGCGGCACAGGTCGAAGCCGCCCTCCGGCTCGTCGCCCAGGCCGATGTCGATGATCACCAGCTCGGGCAGGCGCATCGCGAAGGCGCCGGAGGCCTCCCGGCGCGAACCGTAGCCGCGCGCGTCGTAGCCGAAACGGTTCAGCGCCTCGACGTAGTTGGCACGGATCAACGGTTCGTCCTCGACGATGGCAATGCTGCGGCCCATGGCGCGCTCCCTGTAGTGGTGCGCGCAGCGTGCTATGCGAATCGCGCGTACGCAAGCCGCGCGGCGCGGCTGCCCGCGTTTTGCCACACGGCGACAGCCGCCCGGCCCGATTCCGCCGGCGCCAGCGCCCGCGGCGACGGTTTGATGTGCATCAAGCCATCCGCAGGACGTTCAACGATGCCGCAGCCCGAATCCCCCGACCGAGATCCCAACGCCGAACTGCACGGCTTCGAGCCATTGCGCGCCGCACTGGCGATCGGCGCGTTGCTGCTCGGGCTGCTGCTCAGCCTCTGAGGCGAGTGCCATGGACACATCCTGTTTCGACCCGTACCCGTTCGATCCCCTCTCCGTGGAAGACGGCGGTGCATCCGGCGCGAAGGGAGTCGCGCCGGATGCGGGGCAAGCGCAACCCGATCCCGACTGGCGCCCGCTGTAGCGCGACCACCGCGCCCGTCCCGCAGGGTGGTCGGTTTCCCCTCCTTGCGCGGGGATTTTTTCGGCCGGGGACCGCGCCACGTCGTGGCATCGGCTCCGTTCAGGAATCTGCGGGAACCAAACCGGATCACCCCGGTCAATAGTACTGATTGGTACCGTTCCCCTTGCCATGGAACGTGCCGGCACGACGGCAGACACCCTCCCTGTGAAGCAGTCGTGCCGGCACACCAATCAATGGTGTTTCCTCTCACGTCATCGATGACGTTTTGTCCCGGCGCAGCCGTTCACTGCGTCGGGATTTTTATGCGCGGCAGGTTCGCGCGATCGTGCTTAGCCGATCGCATCGCGCCCCGCGGCGGGCACGCTCAAGCGATCGCCTTGCGCATCGCGGCGATCTCGGCCACGTAATCCGGAGCGTGGAAGATCGCCGAGCCGGCGACGAAGGTGTCGGCACCGGCGCCGGCGATCGCGCCGATATTCTGCGCGGTGACGCCGCCGTCGACTTCCAGCCTGATCGCGCGGCCGCTGGCCTCGATGCGCGCACGCGCCTGGCGCAACTTGTCCAGCGCGCCGGGGATGAACTTCTGCCCGCCAAAACCGGGGTTGACCGACATGATCAGGATCAGGTCGAGCTTGTCCATCACATAGTCGAGGTAGTCCAGCGGCGTGGCCGGGTTGAACACCAGTCCGGCCTGGCAGCCCGATTCCCTGATCAGGCCCAGCGTACGGTCGACGTGCTCGCTCGCCTCCGGGTGGAAGCTGATCAGGCTGGCGCCGGCCTTGGCGAAATCCGGCACGATGCGGTCGACCGGCTTGACCATCAGGTGCACATCGACCGGCGCGATGATGCCGTACTTGCGCAGCGACTGCAGCACCATCGGGCCGATCGTGAGGTTTGGCACGTAATGGTTGTCCATCACGTCGAAATGTACCCAGTCGGCGCCCGCGGCCAGTGCGGCGGCGGTGTCCTCGCCGAGCCGGGCGAAATCGGCAGCGAGAATGGACGGGGCAATGACAGGGGTTTGCTTGCTCATGACGACTATCCGGTATATCGGAGACGTGATTGTAGGAGCCCGCTGGCGGGCGATACTCCTGCCCTGGTGCAACGTAGGGGACATCAAGGCGAAAAAAAGCATCGCCCGCCAGCGGGCTCCTACAAGAGCTGATGAGTCTCAGCGAAGGGTGCGCTTCACCGCATCGACCACATGGGCCACGGTGAAACCGAAGTGCTCGAACAGTTGCGGTGCGGGCGCCGAGGCGCCGAACGTGGTCATGCCGATCACCTCGCCGTCCAGGCCCACGTACTTGCGCCAGAAGTCGGCGGTGCCGGCTTCCACGGCGACGCGTGCGCGGCACCAACCCGGCAGCACACCTTCGCGGTATTCCAGTGGCTGCGCATCGAACACCTCGGTGCACGGCATCGATACCACGCGCACGGCCACGCCCTGCTGCGCCAGCGCACGCGCGGCCTCCATTGCCAGTTCCACTTCCGAACCGGTGGCGATCAGAATCGCCTGGAACTTCGTATCCAGCGGATCGGACAGCACGTAGCCGCCGCGCATGATGTCGGCCACCTGCTGTGCGCTGCGCTGCTGGTGCTTCAGGTTCTGCCGCGAGAACACCAGGCAGGCCGGGTGGCCGTTGCGCTCGATCGCCGCCTTCCACGATGCGGCCGACTCCACCGCATCGCACGGGCGCCACAGCTGGTTGTCCGGGATGTAGCGCAGGGACGCCATGTGCTCGACCGGCTGGTGGGTCGGGCCGTCCTCGCCCAGGCCGATCGAGTCGTGCGTGTAGACGTGGATCGCGTGCGCCGGGATCAGCGCGCTCATGCGCACCGCGTTGCGCGCGTAGTCGGAGAACACCAGGAACGTCGCATCGTACGGAATGAAGCCGCCGTGCAGGGCCAGGCCGTTGGCGATCGCGGTCATGCCGAACTCGCGCACCCCGTAGTGGACGTAGTTGCCCTTGCCGCCGGCGCTGTCGCCGGTGGCGGCGTCGAGGCTGCCCTTCCACTTGGTGAGGTTGGAGCCGGCCAGGTCGGCCGAGCCGCCGATCAGCTCCGGCAGCAGCGGCGCGAACGCCTCGATGCTCATCTGGGAGGCCTTGCGCGAAGCCACTTCGGGGCCGTCGGCCTGCAGCTTGTCGATGAACGCCTGCGACTTCGCGGCCCAGTCCGCCGGCAGCTCGCCGCTCATGCGACGGCTGAACTCGGCGGCCAGCTGTGGATGGGCGGCGGCGTATTTCGCAAACGCGTCGTTCCAGGCCTGTTCGGCAGTGGCGCCCCTGGCCTTGTGATCCCAGCCGGCGTAGATCTCGGCCGGGATCTCGAACGGCGCGTGATGCCAGCCCAGCTGCTCGCGCGCGGCGGCGATCTCGTCCTTGCCCAGCGGCGCGCCGTGGCTTTCCTCCTTGCCCTGCTTGTGCGGTGCGCCGAAGCCAATGACGGTCTTCGCGCAGATCAGGGTGGGCTTGTCGTGCTGGGCAGTGGCGCTGGCGATCGCCTGCTTGATCGCCCCCGCATCGTGCCCGTCCACGCCGCGGATCACGTTCCAGCCGTACGCCTCGAAGCGCGCCGGGGTGTCGTCGGTGAACCAGCCGTGCACTTCGCCGTCGATCGAGATGCCATTGTCGTCGTAGATCGCCACCAGCTTGCCCAGCTGCCAGGTGCCGGCCAGCGAGGCGACCTCGTGCGAGATGCCTTCCATCAGGCAGCCATCGCCGAGGAACACGTAAGTGTGGTGGTCGACCACGTCGTGACCCGGACGGTTGAAGTGCGCCGCCAGCACCTTCTCGGCCAGCGCGAAGCCGACCGCGTTGGCCAGGCCCTGGCCGAGTGGGCCGGTGGTGGTTTCCACTCCCGGCGTTTCGCTGGCCTCCGGGTGGCCGGCGGTCTTCGAGTGCAGCTGACGGAAACGCTTCAGCTGGTCCATCGGCAGGTCGAAGCCGGTCAGGTGCAGCAGCGCGTACTGCAACATCGAGCCGTGGCCGTTGGAGAGCACGAAGCGGTCGCGGTTGAACCACTTCGGGTTGGCCGGGTTGAACTTCAGGAAGTCGTTCCAGAGCACCTCGGCGAGGTCGGCCATGCCCATCGGCATGCCCGGATGACCGGACCTGGCCGCCTCCACGGCGTCCATGGCAAGGGCGCGCACGGCATTGGCGAGTTCGCGGCGGGTGGTCATCGGGCGGTCTCCGGAGGGTGCAAAAGCGCCATTGTCGCCGATCCGGCCGCCAGCTGTCGCCCGCGGCCACGGAATTAATCGCCGCTTAATTCCCCACCATACGGTTCGGCGAGCTTCAGCCACGACCCACTATCACTGCGCCCCGCAGCGCCATCCCCAGGTGCTGCCCGGCCGCGCGCCTGGTCCACAGCGCCGGCCCGGTCCAAAAACGAGGAGTATCCCCATGAAAAAGAATCTGATCGCCCTTGCCCTCGCCTCCGCCACGCTGTGCGCCCTGCCGGCCTTTGCTCAAGACACCACGCCGGTCGCCGGCGGCAACTTCCAGCCGTCACAGCCGATCGGCAGCGGCAACTGGTTCATCAACGGCAGCGTCGGCCAGGCCCACATGCGCGTGGGCCCGTACGACGACCACCCGACCACCTACGCGCTCAATGGCGGCTACCGCTGGAAGGTGGGCCAGGATCTGGGCCTCGGCGTGGAAGCCGGCTACAACGACCTGGGCAACTTCAGGTTGAAGAACGTGTTCAACAGCAACGACGTCAACCTGACCTCGCAGCGTCAGGCCTTGCGCGGCTGGACCGCGGGCGTCAACGGCAAGATCAACGTGTGGCAGGGCCTGTACGTCAGTGGCCGCACCGGCGTGTACGGCTGGCGGGGTCACGGCTACGCCAACCAGGACATCAACCGGCACAAGATGGACAAGGTCGACTGGTACGCCGGCGTGGGTACCGGCTACGACTTCAGTGAGCACTTCGGCCTGGGCCTGTCGTACGACTACTACCGCGCGAACAAAGATCAGATCAAGTTGAGTTCCGATACGGCGTCGCTGACCGCGGAGTACCGCTTTTGAGCCCGGTGCCGAATTAACTCAAGCTTAATACTGAACTAATCGGTATTGAATCTTCCAGGGCACGACCCATCTAAGGAATCAGGTGTCGCCGGCCGAACGGACGGCGCACCGCCAGCAGCGGCCATTCCCCCTCAGGGCCGACTGCCACGACAACAAATTGGAGAAGCTCCATGAAAACGAACAAGACCCTGCTTGCCCTCGCCTTCGCTTCCGCCGGCCTGCTGGCCGTTCCCGCCGTGTTCGCGCAAAGCGCGTCCACCGACAAGGGTGGCTGGTTCATCAACGGCAACGTCGGCCAGGCCTCGCTGAACCATGGCCCGTACGACGACAGCACCACCGGCTACGGCATCAACGGCGGCTACCGCTGGGCGCTGAACCCGTCGGTCGCGCTGGGCGCCGAGGTGGGCTACAACGACCTGGGCAACATCCACCCGAAGAACATCTTCAACAGCCAGCCGGTCGTCGACCGCGGCAAGTCGCAGTTGCACGGGTGGACCGCCGGCGTGAACGGCCACTTCAACGTAAGCCCGAACTGGTACGTCAGCGCGCGTACCGGCATCTACGGCTGGAAGGGCCACGGCCTCAGCAATGACGCCAACCCGATCCGCAAGGGCCTGGACGACACCAGCTGGTACGCCGGTGCCGGCGTGGGCTACGACTTCAGCAACAACGTCAGTGTCGGCCTGAACTACGACTACTACGACGCCAAGAAGGACCGCGTGAACCTGAGCACCGACATGGTCTCGGTCAGCGCGGAATACCGCTTCTGAGTCTCGATGTTTCATGCATCAAAAAAAGGGCGCCGCAAGGCGCCCTTTTTACTGTAGGAGCCCGCTTGCGGGCGATGTTTTTGAAGCCGGGATGACCAGACCTTCGTCTGTTGAGAGCCGGAATTCGAAGAGCAGAAGCATCGCCCGCAAGCGGGCTCCTACGGCTTCTGATCGGTTGGCCGATCACACGGAAAAAGAAACGGGCACCTCACGGTGCCCGTTTCTTTTCTGAGCAGTGCAGCCATGGATGGCTGCCCGTTTGACTCTCGCGATCGTCGATAATCGCGGGAGCTAACCCCTCAGCCGTTCCACTGCCCCAGCGCAGCCAGGCCGTTGTCGCGGGCGCGGGCGTGCACGGTCTTCTGCGCTTCGGCGTAGTTCGCCTTCATATCCTTCGACCACAGCTTCAGCGCCGCCTGCTGCATGGCGCGACCGTAGGAGAACGACAGCGGCCACGGGTGCGGGCCGATCTGGTTCATCGCGTTGAGGTGCGCGGTGGACTGCTGGTCGGTCTGGCCGCCGGAGAGGAACACGATGCCCGGCAGTGAGGCCGGCACGGTGGACTTCAGCACGCGCACGGTGGCCTCGGCGACTTCCTCGACGTCGGCCTGCTCGTCGCAATCCTTGCCCGGAATGACCATGCTGACCTTCAGGATGGTGCCTTCCAGCATCACGTTCTGCTCGTACAGCGCGTTGAACAGGCTGCGCAGCACGGCTTCATGCACCTCGTAGCTGACCTCGATGCTGTGGTCGCCGTCCATGATCACCTCCGGCTCGACCATCGGCACCAGGCCGGCTTCCTGGCACAGTGCGGCGTAGCGCGCCAGCACGTAGCAGTTCGCCTCGATCGCGGTGGAGCTGGGGTTTTCCTCGGAAATATTGATCACCGCGCGCCACTTGGCGAACTGGGCGCCAAGCTTCACGTATTCCTGCAGGCGCTCGCGCAGGCCGTCGAGGCCTTCGGTGACCACATCGCCGGGGAAGCCGGCCAGCGGCTGCGGGCCCTTGTCGACCTTGATGCCGGGGATGATGCCGTTCTTCTTCATCACCTCGGTGAACGGCACGCCGTCGCGGGTCTTCTGGCGGATCGTCTCGTCGTACAGGATCGCGCCGGAGATGTGCTCGTTCAGGCCCGGCGTGGTCAGCAGCAGCTCGCGGTAGGCGCGGCGGTTTTCCTCGGTGTTCTCGATGCCGACCGCCTCGAAGCGCTTCCTGATGGTGTTGGTCGACTCGTCGATGGCGATGATGCCCTTGCCGGGCGCAACCATCGCCAGGGCGATGCTTTCGAGATCTTCAATACTCATGACGACTCCGTGGTGCACGGGCATGCCCGCCCGCACAAGGTGGAAGCCGCCTCGGGGCCGAAGCGGCACGGTTCAAAACGGGGATTATAGGCCAGATGGCGTCCGCCAGCGCCAGCGCGCCGACGGACGGCCCCGGCTCAGGGGGCGTAGCCGGGCAGCTTGCACTGGTCGGTCAGCTGCTGGCGCTGGGCCGGGTCCTTCGGCGCGTTGAACGGCACCACGTAATAGGTGGCGACCGGCTCGCCGATGCGGTTGGTCAGTGACGGACCGTAGCGGAAATTGGAGACCGCACTGCGCGCCGCCGGACCGAGGTCGCTTTTGGGCACCAGCTTGACCACCTGCACGTTCATCGGCACGCCATCCGAACCGATCGTATAGGTCACCGCCGCGCAGCTGGGCTGGTCCAGGTTGAGCCCGCTGTTGGGCACATCCATCTTCACCTGCGTGTTGAGCAGGATCCAGTAGCGATACAGCTCCTGCGGGTCGATCCGGCGCATCTGCGCCAGCGCCGGCGCGACGAAGCCCAGCACCAACGCCAGCAGCAGGCCCTGGCGAAGCAGGCGGGACACGGATGTCATGGCGTTCTCCTGGCCGGGGTGACGGCATGAAGTGTAGCGGCATTGCGACCCGCCATCAGCCGGCGGCGGGCGGCCGGACAGCGGCGCGTCAGCCGTCACAGGTCGCGCAGGCTCTCGACCGTGCCGCCGGGACCGACCGCGAGCAGTTTCAGCGTGTTGGTGCCGCCGACGTGGCCGACGCGGTCGCCATAGGTGATCACCACGCTGTCGCCCTCGGCCAGCTTGCCCTGCTCGAACAGCAGCCGCACCGCGGCCCGGGTGGAGGCGGCCATGCTCCGCTTCTCGTCGTGATCGAACGCCACCGGCTGCACGTCGCGCAGCACCTGCATGCGCCGGCGCGCGGCGGCGGACGGCGACATGCCGTAGATCGGCACCGCGCTGCGGTAGCGCGACAGCCACTGCGCGGTGGCGCCGGACTCGGTCAGCGCCACGATCGCCCGCACGCCGAGCTGGCCGGCCAGCACCATCGCGGCCAGCGCGATCGCCTGGTCGGTGCGATTCATGTGGTGGCTGGCGCTGGCCAGATCCTCCTTCGGCTCGAACTGGCGCTCGGCGCCGAGGCAGATGCGCGCCATCGCCGCCACCGCCTTGTCCGGGTGCGCGCCGGCCGCGGTTTCCTCCGACAACATCACCGCGTCGGTGCCGTCGATCACCGCGTTGGCCACGTCCAGCACCTCGGCGCGGGTGGGGATCGGCGAGCGCACCATCGACTGCAGCATCTGCGTGGCGGTGATCACCGCGCGGTTGCGCTGCACCGATTCGCGGATGATCTTCTTCTGCAGGCCGGGCAGTTCGGCGTCGCCGATCTCCACGCCGAGGTCGCCGCGCGCCACCATCACCACGTCGGAGGCGTCGATGATCTCGCCCAGCACCGGGATCGCGTCGGCGCGCTCGATCTTCGCCACCAGCGCCGCGTTGCCGCCGGCCTCGTGCAGCAGGCGGCGGGCCTGGTGCATGTCTTCGGCCGAACGCACGAACGACACCGCAAGGAAATCGGCGCCGATCTCGGCGGCCAGCCTGATGTCGGCCTTGTCCTTGTCCGACAGCGCCGTCACCGACAGCCCGCCGCCCTGCCGGTTGAGCCCCTTGCGGTTGGACAGTTTGCCGCCGATCAGCACCCTGGAGCGCACCTCGGCGCCGACCACTTCCTGCACGGTCAGCGCGATCAGCCCGTCGTCCAGCAGCAGCACGTCGCCGGCACGCACGTCGTGCGGCAGGCCGTAGTAGCTGACGCCGACGCGGGTCGCGTCGCCGGGCGGCGCGTCGGGGCGGCAATCCAGCACGAACGTGGCGCCTTCGTGCAGTTCCACCGGCCCGTTGGCGAAGGTCTCGATGCGGATCTTCGGCCCCTGCAGGTCGGCCAGGATGCTCACTTCGCGCCCGGCGGCCACCGATGCCGCCCGCACCGCGTTGGCGCGGGCGCGGTGGTCGTCAGGCTGGCCGTGCGAGAGGTTCAGGCGGGCCACGTTGATGCCTTCGGCGATGATCTTCTCAAGCATGCCCGGCACGTCGGTGGCGGGGCCAAGGGTGGCGACGATCTTGGTGCGGCGCAGGGGATTCGGGTTCATGCGCCGAGGCTAGCAGATGCCGCGCGGCGCGCCATCATCTTGCATTCGTATGCAATACGCTGGCCGACCCTCGCTCATCGCGGCGTCAACGCCAGGTTGAGCACGGCGGCCAGCCGGCGCCCGCCGATGCGCAGCTGGTTTTCGGCCACCGGCAGCTCGGCGTCGACATAGGCCTGGCCGATCCTGTGGCCATCCGGATAGAAGCCGGGCGCAGCGGTGGCATGGCAGGATTCCCGCGCCCACGGCGCGTAGGGATCGTCCAGCGGCGCAATCGGCGGCGGCAGCGGTGCCAGGCCCTCGGCGTCCAGCTTCGCTGCGTAAGCCTGCCAGCCCAGGCCGCGCGTCTCCAGCATGCCCGTGTCCCAGACCCTGTGCAGGTTGCTGCCCTTGCCCTCGAACTGCACCTGGTACCGGTTGCCGCCGAGGTCGTCGCGGTAGCCGGCATGCAGCGGCTGGTGGATGTCGCCCGCGAAATGCACCACGAACTTCAGGGCCTCCAGGCGCGCGGCGTCGCTTTGCGCCTTGTCGCCGAGGATCGCCACATAGCGCCTCAGCCCTGCCACGATGCATGCGCCATTGCGGCAGTCGCGCGGCGGCTCGTAGTCGCAACCCGGACCGCCACGGAAATTGACGTAGTGGAGCTTGCGCGTCTGCTGCCACAACGTGGCCTGCGCGGGATCATTCTGGATCTGGTCGGGCCAGCCGGCGACGTCGGCCAGTTGCGTGGTGTGCTCCGCCGCCAGCAGGCGTTCCAGCTCGGCCCCGGCGGCGGGGCCGAGGTGCCGCTGCGCCAGCTCGGCGACCACGCGGTGACCGAGCGGTCCCCAGGCGCGGGTTGCCGGCGCGACCACGAGCAGGATGGCCGCGAAGGCCAGCGAACAACGACGCAAAGACATGATGGCCACCGGCCCAAAGGGCCGCAGTCTGCCACAGCGATAATCCGGCACGGGCCATCCGGGCGCATTCATTGTAAGATTCGGCGGTTGAAACCGGCGCCGCAACCCGCGGCTGCCCATCCGCCATCGTCATATCCAACCGTCTCCAGGAGGATGTTCCCTCATGACCATCAAGGTCGGCATCAACGGCTTTGGCCGCATCGGTCGCAACGTGCTGCGCGCAGCCGTGCAGAACTTCGGCAACGACATCGAGATCGTGGCGATCAACGACCTGCTGGAGCCGGACTACCTCGCCTACATGCTGAAGCACGACTCCGTGCACGGCCGTTTCGAGGGTGAGGTGAAGGTCGAGGGCAGCCATCTGCTGGTCAACGGCAAGAAGATCCGCCTGACCCAGGAACGCGACCCGGCCAACCTGAAGTGGAACGAGGCGCATGCCGACGTGGTGATCGAGTCCACCGGCCTGTTCCTGACCAAGGAAGCGGCGCAGAAGCACCTGGACGCTGGCGCGAAGAAGGTGATCCTGTCGGCGCCGTCCAAGGACGACACGCCGATGTTCGTCTACGGCGTCAACGATCAGAAGTACGCCGGCGAGGCGATCATCTCCAACGCCAGCTGCACCACCAACTGCCTGGCCCCGGTGGCCAAGGTGCTGAACGACAAGTGGGGCATCAAGCGCGGCCTGATGACCACCGTGCACGCCGCCACCGCCACCCAGAAGACCGTGGACGGCCCGAGCAACAAGGACTGGCGCGGCGGTCGCGGCATCCTGGAGAACATCATCCCCTCCTCCACCGGCGCAGCCAAGGCGGTGGGCAAGGTGATCCCCGAGCTCAACAAGAAGCTCACCGGCATGAGCTTCCGCGTGCCGACCTCGGACGTGTCGGTGGTCGACCTCACCGTGGAACTGGAGCAGCCGGCGACCTACGAGGAAATCAAGGCCGAGATGAAGGCGCAGAGCGAAGGCGCGCTGAAGGGCATCCTCGGCTACACCGAGGACAAGGTGGTGGCCACCGACTTCCGCGGCGACGCGCACTCCTCGATCTTCGACGCCGACGCCGGCATTGCGCTGGACGACAGCTTCGTCAAGCTGGTCAGCTGGTACGACAACGAGTGGGGCTACTCGAACAAGTGCCTGGAAATGGTGCGGGTGGTGGCCAAATAAGCCCCCGCGACCGCCACACGGAGAGGCCGGGCAATGCCCGGCCTCTCCGTGTGTGACGCTCCCTGTGTAGGAGCCCGCTCGCGGGCGATGCTTTTGCGAATCCCGAATCCCGGACTTCAGAGC
>NZ_JBYTEM010000009.1:0-58837 GCF_058789735.1 Rhodanobacter sp. FW106-PBR-R2A-1-15
GTGGCTTGGGTCTGGTTAGTCGAAGCGCGTATCCTCGCCACTAGACTCGCAAGCTGATTGTTTTGTCGACACCCTCTGAGCGGCTGCCTCAGAACTCGGCCTCGTGCTCCTCGGCGGCAAAGCCGACGGTCACCGCGCCTTCGCCCACGTTGACCATGCCGGTGATGCTCATCGGCGCCGCCATCAGTTCGACGCCGCATTCCGCACAGGCTTGGCGCAGCTCGGTATAGCCCGGCAAGTGGGGCAGCATCTCCAGGTCGCCGCCATAGCTGACGCAGACCACCGGCACCAGCAGGCCGGCGCGCACCCGCCGCGCCACGTAGCCGAACAGTGCCTCTGCGCCCTGGTCGAAACCGCGCACCTTGCCGACCGGGCTGGTCTCGCCGCGGAAGCAGCGCAGGATGGGCTTGATGTCCAGCGCGGTGCCCACCATCGCGCTGAGCAGGCTGACACTGCGGTCGCCGCGCTTCTTGATGCGGTTGCGCAGGTGGATCAGGTCGCGCGGCAGCATGTAGCCGTAGCTGTGGTTGGCGATGTGCACCAGGCGTTCGCGGATCGTCGACGGCGGCTCGTTGGCGGCGATCAGCCGGGCCGCTTCACAAACGGCTGGGGCGGCGCCGGTGAATACGTTGCCGGTGTCCACCACGCGCATCATGAACGGACCGGTCACGCCGGCCTTCTCGCGCACCTGGCGGTAGTTCTTCAGGATCGCGAAGCTGGCCCTGTTGACGTTCTCGTTGATCGGGCTGCGGGTAGCGGTGATGGTCAGGCAGAACACGCAATCCTGCTCCAGCACCAGCTTTTCCAGGAACAGCTTCTGCACCTCTTCCACCGGGCAGGGCTCGGTCTCCGCCGAGTGGCTGCGGTGGCCCAGGCGGCGGTCGATGAAGCGCTGGATCTCGGCCGCGTTGCGGTCGTCCATGAAGACCTCGCCGTCCAGCCGCACGGTAATCGGCATGATCGCGACACGGTGCTCCTGCAGGAATTCCTGCGGCAGGTCGCAGGATGCATCGATTGCCAGGCCCATCCTCATCGCGTGACCCCCCGATCATCAATGGCAGGGGAAACATAGCATGGTGGCTGCTGTAGCGGCATTCGCCGATGGTCGCGCGCGGTGGCACGCCGGTGCGGCAGCGTCGTCGCCGGGTGCGTGCGAACAGGCTCTAAGATGGCGCAACTGATCTGGCATCCCGCCGGCGTGGCGTCGCCGGCAACCCCACCGGGCATCGCTTCACTCATGAAAAGCAAACAGGAAATCGTCTCCAATTGGCTGCCGCGCTACACCGGCGTGCCGCTCGAACAGTTCGGCGAGCACATCCTACTGACCAACTTCGGCCACTACGTGGAGTTGTTCGCGCAATGGCATAGCGTGGAGGTGCAGGGGCGCGACCGACCGATGCCGAGCGCCACCGCCGACGGCATCACCCTGATCAATTTCGGCATGGGCAGCCCCAACGCCGCCACCATGATGGACCTGCTTGGCGCGATCGGACCGAAGGCCGCGCTGTTCCTCGGCAAGTGCGGCGGGGTCAAGAAGAAGAACCAGCTCGGCGACCTGGTGCTGCCGATCGCAGCAATCCGTGGCGAGGGCACCAGCAACGACTACCTGCTGCCGGAGGTGCCGGCGTTGCCGGCGTTCCAGCTGCAGCGCGCGGTCTCCACCATGATCCGCGACCTCGGCCACGACTACTGGACCGGCACGGTGTACACCACCAACCGGCGCGTGTGGGAGCACGACGAGGCGTTCAAGGACTACCTGCGGCGTACCCGCTGCATGGCGGTGGACATGGAGACCGCGACCATCTTCGCCGCCGGCTTCGCCAACCGCATCCCGTGCGGCGCGCTGCTGCTGGTTTCCGACCAGCCGATGATCCCGGAAGGCGTGAAGACCGAGGCCAGCGACCGCCGGATCACCTCGGCATTCGTCGAGGCGCACATCCGCATCGGCATCGAGGCACTCAAATTGGTGCGCCGCAACGGCCGCAGCGTGAAGCACCTGCGTTTCGAGGCCGAGGCGGAGACGGACTGAGAGGTTGTGATTTTTTCAACCTCTCAGACCGGCCACCGCGAGGGCATGGCGAGGGCATGGATGCCCGAGTTGAGGCAACGCAGGAGCAGTTGCCCGATGCCCGGACATGAAACAGTCACGCCAGTGACTGTTTCATGTGAGCGAGTCCGGGCGCGTACCGGACTCGCGATCAAAGAAAACCACAGGATGTGGTTTTCTTCACAAGCTCTGAGCCCATCGGACGCCGCGGGGCTCGCGTGGAATCGCGTGGCCACCGCTATCGGGGGCGGATCCGGCACAAAACGCAAGAAGTTTCGTGTTTTGAAATAGTTGACAAGATGTAAACACCGCGTAATACAGTAGCCGTCGGAACGCCGGCTGCATCGGCCGAACCGCGGGACGCGTGGACGACCACCAAGCCGCCTCGGCAAGGTCTGCCAGTGATGCAAGCTCGCACAGAGTGTTATTTGCCTGTTAGTATCGGCCCGGTCTGGGTTCCCCGGGTCAGGGGTTCGGCAACCCGGTCGGATGGTGTTTCGGGGCAGGACTCATGCAGATTCCGGCTTACGACAAAAATTAATCGGAGGGTGTTTTCATGAAACTTGGGGTCACAAAACTTTCTTCATCAGTCCGCCTCGCGCTTTCGTTGGGTGCGGTCATCGCAGTAGGTACCTCGGGCACGGTTTTCGCCCAGGACACGGGTAGCCAGGACACGAGCAAGCCCAGCCAGGAAAAGGCCCAGACACTGCAGACCGTCGTGGTCACCGGCTCGCACATCCGTCGCGTGGACCTGGAAACGTCCAACCCGGTCGTGACCATCGATGCCGCGCAGATCAAGGCCACCGGCAAGCTGACGCTGGGCGACATCGTGCAGCAGCTGCCGGCGGTGACCGGCGGCAACATCAACCCGCAGGTCAACAACAGCGGCGGCACCGGCGGCAGCAGCATCGGCCTGCGCGGCCTGGGCGCTCAACGCACCCTGATCCTGATCGACGGCAAGCGCATCATCAACAGCGATCCGAACTCGATCCCGGCCGACATGATCGAGCGCATCGAAGTACTGACCGACGGCGCCTCCTCGGTGTACGGCTCCGACGCGATCGGCGGCGTGGTCAACTTCATCCTGAAGAAGGACTACCAGGGCGCCCAGTTCTCGGCGACCTACGGCGAGTCCGACCACAATGATGGCGCTACGACCGGTTACCGGTTCACGTTCGGCCAGACGTCCGACAAGGGCAGCATCATGGGCGGCGTCGACTACAACAAGACCGAAGCCGTGCTGGCCAAGAACCGCGACTTCTCCAAGAACGCGGTGTCGATCTACGGCAGCAGCCAGACCCCGATCTACAGCTACGTCGGTGGCTCCAGCTTCCCGGCCTACGGGCGCGTCCAGTTGCCGACCCAGTATCGGGGCACCGGCCCGGGACAGTACAACTGCAAGAACGTGGCGCTGAATCCAGGCGCCAGTGGCCAGAACATCGCCACCGACTACCACTGCTTCACCAATGCCGACAAGTACAACTATGCGGCGGTCAACCTGATCCAGACCCCGCAGGAGCGCACCAGCCTGTGGCTGAAGGGTACCTACAACCTGGGCGACCACGTCCAGGCCTACATGGACGCGTACCACAACAAGACCAGCTCGGGCTTCCAGCTGGCCCCGGCGCTGCTGGGCAGCCTGTACGGTGCGGTGATCTCCAAGGATGCGTACTACAACCCGTTCGGCCGGGAGTATTCGTCGGCCGGTCTGGACTACCGTGCACGCCTGGTGTCCGCCGGCAGCCGCGCGGCCAACTACGGCACCACCACCGACCAGATCCACACCGGTTTCAAGGGTGACTTCAACCTGCTGAACCACGACTGGAACTGGGACGTGGGCATGAGTTACGGCCACTTCTCGCAGCAGACCATCACCCGCGGCCTGCCGAACCAGGACAAGATCAACAAGGACCTGGGTCCGTCGCATCTGGATGCTGCCTCCGGCAAGGTGGTTTGCAATTCGGGCGCGGCCGGCTGCATGCCGTTCAACCCGTTCAACCTGTTCGACCCGAACTCGGTGGCAGCCCTCCAGGCGGCCGCGGTGCCGGCGATCAGCAACCAGTTCAACATCGAGCGCGTGTACTCGGCCGACGTCAACGGCGGCGTGTTCGATCTGCCGGCCGGTACCGTGCAGTTGGCCGCGGGCGCTTCCTACCGCAAGGAGTACACCCGCGCGGAAATCGATCCGCTGCTGCTGATCGATCCGTCCACCGGCAACTGCACCCTGGGCAGCCAGTGCAGCTCGCCGCTGCGTGGCGGCTACAACGTGAAGGAGGCCTACGCCGAGGTGTTCGTGCCGATCCTGACCGACATGCCGTTCGCACAGTCGCTGAACGTCACCATCGGTGACCGCTACTCGAAGTACAGCACCTTCGGCAGCACCAACAACAAGAAGTTCGCGGTGGAATACCGCCCGATCACCGACCTGCTGCTGCGCGGCACGGTGTCCGAGGTGTTCCGTGCGCCGACCATCGGCAACGTCTTCGGCGCGCCGATCAGCGACGCACCGAAGCTCAGCAGCGACCCCTGCGACCACATCACCACCGCCAATCCGGCCTGCGTGGGCGTGCCGACCGATGGCAGCTTCGTCAACCAGGACGCGGCGCTCGGCCAGCAGATCAAGGGCATTTCCTCCGGCTCGAAGTACGCCGGGTTCCCGCTGGGGCCGGAGAAGGGCAAGTCGTTCGACCTCGGCCTCGTCTACTCGCCGAGCTACGTGCCGGGGCTGTCGCTCAGTGTCGACGCGTGGCACCTGTACCTGAAGGACACGATCTCCTCGATCGGCGCGCAGACCGTGCTCGACCTCTGCTACGCCGGCCTCAACCAGTACTGCCCGCTGGTCAGCCGCTTCCCGACCGGCAGCGCCAACCCCGGCCAGATCGCGCAGATCATCGAGCCGACCGGCAACCTGGGCCGCACGGACGTGGCGGGTGTCGACTTCTCGGCTCGCTACAAGCTGCCGGAATTCTCGTTCGGCAAGTTCGTGGTGGGCCTGGATGGGACCTACATGTCGCGCTATGACCAGCAGACCGCGCCGGGCACCAGTGCCAACACGGTGTTCCACGACGCCGGCCACTTCATGCCGTTCGGCTCCAGCCAGGCGTCGACCTGCCCGAGCGGTGGCGGCGTGTGCCTGTTCCCGCGCTGGCGCGGCAACGGCTTCGTGAACTGGGACCTGGGCGATTGGAGCGCTTCCTGGCGCATGCGCTACATCGGCGCGTTCCGCAACGGCTCGAAGAGCCCGTCGCAGGACACCAACCCGGTGCAGAACCTGCCGGGCGTGGTGTTCAAGTACGGCGCGACGATCTACAACGACGTGTCGATCGGCTACAACATCGAACAGTTCAACACGCGCCTGGACTTTGGCGTGAACAACCTGTTCGACAAGCAGCCGCCGTTCCTGTACGCCAACAACACCCTCAACGCCAACACCGATCCGAGCGACTTCGACCTGCAGGGCCGCTACTTCTGGGGCCGCGTGACAGTGTCGTTCTGATTGACTGGACAGCACTGAGTAGCTGAAGCTGACGAGCCGCGCGGGCAACCCGCGCGGCTCTTCTTTTTTGGATAGTTGCCTCTCCCGTGATCAACGACATTCTCAGCGCCCTGCAAAGCGGCCGGCCGGCCGAGGTGGAGCGCCTTTCCCGAGCCGCCCTGGCCGAGCGTCCCGACGATCCAGACCTCGCCTTGTTCCTGGCGATCGGCCTGCAGCAGCAGGGGCGCCTGGCCGAGGCGCTGGAGGTTTACGCGGCCTTGGCGCAGAAGCACCCCGACGACTCGCTGCACTGGGGCAATTACGCGACCGCGCTGCGTGAGGCGGGGCGCGTACAGGAAGCCGAGAACGCTTATCTGCGTTCGATCGCACTGGCGCCGGACAACGAGGAACAGCTGACCAACCTGGGCCTGCTGCAGCTCGAACGAAAGGATTACCCGGCCGCCCGCGACACGCTGCTGCGCGCCCATGCGCTGGACCCGGCAGCGCCGGCTGTACGCATTCATGCCGCGCGCGCCTGTTCAGCCTGCCGCGACTCGCGCGCGGAAGAGCTGCTCCGTCCCTGGCGCGACTGGACCTCGCTGGACGATCCGCTGCAGCTGGAACTCGCCGACCTGCAACTGGTGCTCGGCGAGGCGAACATTGCCCGTGTGTTGCTGGAGGAGCTGCTGGAGCGCAGCCCCGGCCATCTGCCGGCGCGTCTGTTGCTGGCCGCGGTCTATGAACGCGTCAACGACCTCGACGGCAGCGCGGCCCTACTCGACCAAGTGGAGCGAAATCATCCGGCACTGGACGCCGAGGCGCAGCTGGAGATCGTCCACCAGCGCGCAAAGCTGGCGTTGCGCCGCGGGCAAACGGGGCAGGCGCGGCGGCTGCTTGAGCAAGCCGGACCGCGCACAGCCGACGACTATGCGCATTTCTTCTCCCTGGCCGAGGCCTGCGACAAGCTGCGCGATTACCCGGGCGCGATCGCCGCGCTGCACGAGGCGCATGCGCGCCAGATCGAGGAGCTGAAGCGCAACGCGCCGCGTCGCTTCGACCCCGCTGCGCCGGTGCTTCCGGCCGCGGTGGAACGCATCGGCGCCGAGGAGTTCCGGCGCTGGCCGGTGCTGCAAGGGCCCGACAGCACGAGCTCGCCCGTATTCATCGTGGGCTACCCGCGCTCGGGCACGACCCTGCTGGAACTGATGCTCGACGCCCATCCGGCACTGCAGTCGATGGACGAGCGGCCGTTCTTCACGATTCTCTCCGACCAGCTCGCCGATCACGGCATCACGGTGCCGCAGGATCTGCACAAGCTCGACCAGCATGCCTGCGACGAATTGCGCAAGGGTTACGTGAGCCTGGTCTGCTCGAAGATCCAGCGGCGCTGGAGCGCGCAGCTGGTCGACAAGAATCCGCTGAACATGCTGTGGCTGCCGCTGATCTACCGGCTGTTCCCCGAGGCGAAATTCATCCTCGCATTGCGCCATCCGTGCGACGTGCTGGTCAGCAACTACATGCAGAACTTCCGCGCCGCCGTGCTGGCGGTGGCGTGCGCCTCGATGGAGAAGCTGGCCACCGCCTACGTGACGGCGATGGAGTGCTGGCTGCACGACGTGGCGCTGTTCCAGCCGAACGTGTTCGTTTCCCGCTACGAGGATCTGGTGGCCGACCCGGCTGCACAGACGCGGCGCATCGCCGACTTCCTCGGCCTGGAGGACGCCACGCCGCTGCTGCATTTCGATCGCCACGCGCGCGACAAGGGCTTCATCGCCACGCCGAGCTACGCACAGGTCACCCAGCCGGTGAACCGCAAGGGGCTCGATCGCTGGAAGCGCTATCGCGAGGCGCTGGCACCGGCGCTGCCGATCCTCGATCCGATGCTCCGGCACTGGGGCTATTCGGTCGCGGACGCCGACGAATCCGCTGGTGGCTGATGCTCAGTCGTCCGCCATCCGTGCAAGCTCCGGCAGCAGTGTGGCGTAGGCGCGCCAGCGCTGCACCGAGCGGGAGTGCACGGGCTGGCGCGCCTGCCACAGGCTGGCCGTGTTGATGGCGCGTTCCTGGCCGGGCGCCATGGGCGGGATGGCGGCGGGCAGCCCCAGCCAGTCGGCCAGGGCGCCGATGCAGGCGGTGGGGTCGGCGACTAGGTCTTCATAACGCACTTCGCGCACGGCGGTCGGGTAACGCCGTTGCCAGTGCGCCATCAGCCGCCGTGTGCCGTGGATGACCGCCGCGATGTCGGCGAAATCACCGGCAAAGTCCTGCGTGCCGGGATGGAACGACTGCATCCACAGCGAGAGTGCGTTGTCCCGGGCGTTGCGGCGGCAATGGATCACCCGCGCCTGCGGGAACAGCGCGAGGATCAGGTCCACGTGCATGTCGTTGTGCGGCTGCTTGTCGATGTACCAGCGCGCGGGGGCATCGTCCTGCACCAGTTGGGCCGCATAGGCCGTGGCGGCCAGCGGCATCTGCGCGGCGCGTTCGCGCTCCGAGGCGATGGCATCGAGGCGTGCTGCTAGCGTCGGCAGCCAGGGCAGCTCCCCGCGATGCCGCACCGCCGGGTGTTGGGCCAGCTGTTCGGCCAGCAGCGTGCTGCCGGACCGCGGCATGCCCACGATGAAGACAGGCGTCCACGCGTGGTCCCATGCCGGCTGGACGGGCGGCGCCGGCCGCGTCAGCCGCAGTTCCACGCTGCGCCGCCATGCCTTGCGGTTCCATGGCTGCCGTTCGCGCACGAGGCGGTTGGCCTCGGCCCAGGCAGCGGCGGCGCGGGCATGCTCGCCGAGATCGTCGCAGGCCTTGCCCAGTGCGAACAGCAGGCCGCTGCGCGCATGCGGACTCAGGTCGTTGCGCGCCAGGTGGTGTTCGAACAGCGCGAGGTCCGGATGCTGGCGGTCGCGGTAGCGCTGCAGGCCGGCCAGGCCGAGCGGGACGTGCCATTCCAGCGCCAGCGGGCTGCCAGCCAGCGCTGCCTGCTGATGCAGGCGCGCCTCGTCGAAACGTCCCAGTTGCGATGCCAGCGCGCCGGCGTGCGCGCGCAGGCGGGGATCGTCAAGGCCGCGGGCGAAGGCGTCCGTGCACAGCTGCAGCGCCTGCGCCTGGCGCCCGCAGTCGTCGAGCATCTCCACTGCGGTGATCCGCTGCTCGATGCTGGCCGTGCCGGCCGTGCAGGCACTGGTCAGCACCTCGCCGGCGGCCACCATCCGGCCCTGTTCGCGCAGCAGGCGCGCCAGCACGAAGGCGGCGGGCAGATGGTCCGGCGTGCGCTGCAGGATGCCTCGCAGGCGCCGTTCGGCGCCGGGTCGATCGCCCCGCTGGATCGCCAGGCCTGCGAGCGCCAGCGCAAGCTCGTCGGATCCAGGATGAGCAGCGACGGCCGCTTCCAGCGTGTTCGCCGCAGCCGCCACGTCGCCACGCAATATCTGCGCCTGCGCGGCTTGCAGCAACAGCTGCTCATCCGGAAGTGCAGGCGTGGTCGGCGTCATCGGCGCTTCCGCGGATGCGCTCAGGCCTGCCAGGGCGGCTGGCCGAGCGCGGTGCGCAGCGGGTCGAGCAGGGCGCCATAGCGTGTACTGTGCGCGGTGTCGCCGCGCAGTGGCTGGCGCACCTGGCTGGCGCTGGGCGAGCGCACCTCGCGGGTGTTTTCATGGAAATTCAGGCAGGCCGGGTCGAACGGCAGCCCGCAGAAGTCCAGCAAGGCGCGGATGCGGGCCTCCGGCTCGGCCAGCAGCGCCTCGTAGTCGTGCAGCAGCACTGCCTGCGGATGGCGCGCGGCGAGCCGCTGCAGGCTGCGCTCGCAGTCGCGCCAGAAACTGGCCAGGTCGCCGAAGTCGCGGCTGTACTCGTTGTTGTCCAGGCGCTGGCGATAGCAGGAGAAGCAGGTCTCCAGCGGGTCGCGACGGCAGCCGACGATGCGCGCCCCCGGCAGCATGGCACGGATGGCTTCGGCGTAGATCCAGTTGCTCGGCAGCTTGTCGGTGAAACGCGGGCGGTGCTTGCGCCAATGGGCCGTGCGTTCGAGATAGCGGTGGCCAAGTCGCGACCAGTCGGTGGGCTGCATGTGCGGCACCCAGCGCGGAAACGGCTGCCCGCGCCGGCGCGACTCCTCGGCCAGCACCTGCGGCAGGTCCGGCAGCTCGCCGGTGCCCTCCACCTGCGGATGCGAGGCGAGGATCTGCTCGGCCAGCGTGGAGCCGGAGCGCGGCAGGCCGACGATGAAGATCGCCTCGTGCCCCAGGCCGGGCTCGTCCGCGCCCGCCGGCGGCGGATCGAAGGCCGCCGCCAGGGCGTCGATCGCCGCCGAGTAGCCGGCGGCGTTCCACTGCTGGCGTCGCCGCGCGATGGTGTTCGCCGTGGCGATCGCCTGCAGTGATTCGGCGTACTGGCCCTGATCGTCCAGCGCGCGCGCCAGTGCGAAGCCGATCGCGATGCGGTCGTCGTCGGTGGCGCGCGGTTCCCGCAGCGCGGCCCGCATGGCGGCGACGTCGGCCTCGCCCATGCGCGTGGTCTTCAGATCGGCCAGCCCCCACCACGCCATGCCGGCCCATGCCCGTTCGGCCAGCACACGCCGGTATTCGGCGGCGGCTTCGGCTGGTTGCCCGCGCATGCGCAGCATGTCCGCCCGCAGTGCGCGTGCGTCGGTGGCGTGCGGGTCGAGTTCCACCGCGCGGCGCAGGGCGGCCTCGGCCTCGTCGTTGCGCACGCTGCGGGTCAGCATCACGCCGAGGTTGTACCAGGCCAGCGCCATGTCCGGCTGCAGCCGGCAGGCGGCCCGCAGGGCATCGATGGCGCCGTCGTATTCGCCGGCCTGGCCGAGCAGGGTGGCCAGCGTGTTGAGGTAGATCGGATCGTCCGGGTGGCCGGCGAGTGCCGTCCGCATCAGCGCGATGGCCTCCTGGTGGCGCCCCTGCATGCCCAGGATGCCGGCGTGCAGGCGCTGCACTTCGGGGTGATCGGGCTGGCCGGCGAGCAGTGGCGCCATGCGCGCGGTCGCGACATCGAGACGGCCGTCGTCGAGCGCCCGCGCGACGGCGGATACAGCCCGCGTCAGGTCAGGGGTGAGGCCATGCAGTCGTGCCGACATCCGGGCTCCGTGTGTGTGGTGGGCGCGGCAGCGCCGCGAACGGCTATTATGCCTGCTCGGCGACGGTCCGCTTCGTGCGGGCGGCAGTGGCATGGCACAACCCGCGGAGCACCATCGATGAGCGTTTCCTCTTCGCCCGACCCCGTGTCGTCATTGCGGGAGACTGTTCGCGTGCAGTTGCAGGGCGGACAGATGGCGGCGGCGGAATCCTCCTGTCGGCAATTGCTCGAGTACGAGCCCAATGACGTCGACGCACTGATCTTCCTGGCCGACCGCGAGCTGGCTCAGCGCAACGCGCCGCAGGCGATACTGCTGCTGAACCGGGCCGAGCGGGCGCATCCCGACCATCCCGGCGTGGCTCACCAGCTGGGCAACGTGCATCTTGCCGGCGGCGACTTCGAGGCCGCCGCCAGCTACCTTCAACGGGCGCTGGCGGTGGCGCCGCGCATGTTCCTGGCGCGGTTGCGCCTGGGTATCGCGCTGGAGCAGCTGGGGCAGGAGCAGCAGGCGCTGACCGCCTACTTCATGGCGGTGCGCAGCGCGCAGGAGCAGGGCCGCTGGCTCAGTGACGCGACCACCGCGCCCGGCCTGCGCGAGCCGGTGAAGTACGCCATGAGTTATGCCAATGCCGGGCGCAGGCGCCTGTTCGATGCGGCGCTGGAGCCGTTGCGCGAGCGTTACGGCCGCTCCGAGCTGCGCCGGGTGGATCGTGCGCTGGCGATCCATCTCGGGCTGGAGCCGATGCCGTCGATCGATCCGCGCCAGCGTCCGCTGTTCCTCTATTTTCCCGACGTCCCCAGCCAGCCGTTCTATCTGCGTGAGCGCTTTCCCTGGCACGAGACGCTGGAGGCGGCTGCTGCGGCGGTGCGTGAAGAACTGCTGGCCGTGCTGGCGAGCGAGCAGCCGCTGGAATCCTTCCTCGGCGTGGACGACCCCGCCCAGGCGCAGTCGATGCTGCGCGGGTCGGATGGCCACGCCGCCGCATGGGATGCCTACTTCTTCCATCGCCACGGCGACCGCTATGAGGATCATTGCGCCGCCTGCCCGCGCACCAGCGCCGTGCTGGATGCGGTGCCGCTGGTGCGCATCCGCGACCATGCGCCGGAAGCGCTGTTTTCGGTACTGCGCCCGGGCACCCATATCCTGCCGCACCGCGGCGTGACCAACACCCGCCTGGTCACCCACCTGCCGCTGATCGTGCCGTCCGACTGTGCGCTGCGCGTGGCCGGGCAGATCCACTCCTGGCGCGAGGGAAGTTGCGTCACGTTCGACGACACCTTCGAGCACGAGGCCTGGAACCGCAGTCCGTTCACCCGCGTGGTGCTGATCCTGGACAGCTGGAACCCCGACCTGACCGAGGCGGAGCGGGCGGCGGTGACCGACCTGGTTGAGGCCATCGGCGACTTCAACGCGTCGTGCGAGCTGGCCGCCGACCCGGCCTGATCGGCGCCGCATCGGCTCCAGCGAAAACGGCGCTTCGAGGCGCCGTTTTCCCGTGTCGGCCGGCTGCGATGCCGCTCAGTAGCGCGGCACGCCCGGGTCGATCTCGCTGGCCCACGCGTCCATGCCGCCTTCCACGTTGTGCAGATTGCTGAAGCCGTGCGCGGCGAAGCGTTCGGCCATGGCGCGGCTGGACATGCCGTGGTGGCAGACGAAGGCCAGCGCGGTGTCCTTTGGCAGGCTGGCCAGCTTTTCGTAGCCTTCCTCTTCCAGCACCCGGGCCTGCGCCAGCGGCGCGGCCACGGCGCGGTCGGCGGCGGGGCGCACGTCGACCAAGGTGATGTCATGGGCGGCCAGGCGCTGCTGCAGCTGCTGCACACTGAGCGACTTGATCTCGACGGCGCCGGGGAACTTCAGGCTGAGGCCCTCGCCCTGCACGGTGGAGACCCAGTCGATTACGATGCCCTTCGCGCGCTGCGCGCTGGCCGGGTCGAAGTGGACCTCCAGCCCGTTTGCCGTGGCCACGATGTCGTGTTCGCCAGCCGGCGCCAGCTGGAAGCCGGCGCTGTGGTCGGGGCCGATCTCCAGGTGCAGCGCCATGCCCTGCGCGCCGGCGGTACCCTGGCGGATCGCCTCGGCGGCGGCGTCGGTGATGGTGATTTCCGGCGGGGTACGGTCCGGTGCGGCGATGCCGAACAGCGCGTGCAGCTCGCCGCTGCCGTACATCTGGCGGATGATGTCGGCGCCGCCGACCAGCTCGCCTTCGACGTACAGCTGCGGGATGGTCGGCCAGTCGCCGTAGGCCTTGATGCCTTCGCGGATTTCCGGATCGTCCAGCACATTGACCGTGTGGTACTCCGGCAGCAGCTCGTTCAGCGTGTTGGTGGCGGCGGCGGAGAAGCCGCACATCGGCTGTTGGCGGTCGCCCTTCATGAACAGCACCACGCGGTGGTCCTTGAGCAGGGTTTCAATACGTTCGCGGGTGGCGGCGTCGAGGGACATAGGAAACTCCGGGGGAAGAAGCACAATGATACGCCGTCCGATATGCGGCGATCCCGCCGGCCTTCAAGCCCGCCCGCCTCAGGCGACCCGGTGCAGTTCGCCAAGGTCGTGCCGGCGCGCGCCCAGTGGCGCCAGCGCCAGTACCGCGGCCGGCGAGGGCCACACCAGTTCGCGGCTGGCCCGGCCCAGCGCGGTGGGCTGCTCGCTCCAGTGGATCAGCTCCATGGCGCCGGTATGGTCCTCGACCAGCGCGGTGCAATGCTCGACCCAGTCGCCGTCGTTGAGATAGAGCACGCCGTCCAGCTCGCGCACGTGGCCAAAGTGGATGTGCCCGCAGATGTGGCCGTCGAAGCCGCGCTCGCGCGCATCGGCGGCCACGCGCTGCTCGTAGGCGCGGATATACGCCAGCGCCCGCGCGATGCGCGACTTGAGGATGATCGACAGCGGCAGGTACGGCAGTTCCAGCCGTTGGCGCAGCGCATGCAGCCGGCGGTTGCTCCAGCAGATGAGTCGATGCATCGCCTCGCCGAGCTGCAGCATCCAGCGGCGGCCGAGCGGGCTTCGATCGAGCTCGCACGGGTCGAATTCGTCGCCGTGGCTGACCCGGTAGCGGCGACCGTCGGCGCCGATGTGCACGGCGTCCAGCGCAATCCGCACGCCGCCGATGCATTGCCCATGCAGGCTGCGCATGGGCGCGTCGTGGTTGCCGGGGATGTAGGTCACCTCGACGCCGCGGCGCGCCAGCGCCAGCACCTCGGCGATCACCGCGCCGTGTTCGGCGCGCCAGCCCTGGCGGCGGGACAGCGCCTCCAGATCGACGATGTCGCCGACCAGGTAGAGCTTCTCGCAGCGCAGCCGGCGCAGGAAGTCGAGCAGGTAGGCGGCCTTGCAGTCCGGCGTGCCCAGGTGCACGTCGGAGATGAAGGCGCTGCGGCAGTGCAGGCTGGTCATGGCGCATTCCCCGGTGGTGGCCCGGGGCGCCAGTGTGCGATCGCCACGTCACCGTGCGATGGCGGAATGGTTGCAGGGTCGTTGCGGTCAGGAGCGAAGCGCCGCGCGCGCGCCCGGCTCGATCGCCTCCGCCCACAGCACGTACTGCGCGGCGGAAGGGTGCAGGCCGTCCTCGGCGAGCAGCTCGGGGTGTCGGCGCGAGATGCCGGTGATGTCGACGAAACGCACGCCGGCGCGGCGGCAGGCGTCGCCGGCGATCGCGTTGTAGGCATCCAGTTCTGCGGCGATGCGCGCGCCGTCGTGGCCCTGCCCGGCGGCGAAGCGGGTGACGCCCCAGTCGGGGATCGACGCCACCACCACCCGCGTCGCGCGCTCGCCGGCCAGCGTGATCGCGCGGGCCAGCAGGCCGGCGAACTCGCTGCGGTAGTCCTCGGCCGGGCGGCCGCGGTACTGGTTGTTCACGCCGATCTGCAGCGTCACCAGCGCGTAGGGCGGCGCCAGCGGCGCGGCGTCCATGCCCTGCGCCAGTTCGTCGGTGGTCCAGCCGGTGACGGCGACGATCTGCGGCTCGCCGATCGGCGCGCCGGCCCGGCGCAGCCGCTGCGCCAGCACGGCCGGCCAGCGCTCGTGCGTGGCCACCGCTTCGCCGATGGTGTAGGAGTCGCCGAGGGCGAGCCAGCTCGGCATGCGGTCAGGCCACCGCGACGGCGGGGTTGGGCGACTGCTCATGCGCCATCCGCGAGAGCACCCGCTCGATCCGCACGAACACCTCGCGCAGCTGCGCCGGCGGCGGCAGCAGGGTCAGCCGGAAGTGGCGGCTGCCCGGCACGTTGAAGCTGCTGCCGGGCACCACCAGCACCGATTCCTCTTCCAGCAGGCGCAGCGCGAAGGCCTCGTCGTCGAAGCTGGGGATGCGCTCGGCGCGTACCTGCGGGAACGCGTACAGCGCGCCACCCGGGGCGACCAGTTCCAGATGGTCGCTGGCCGCCACCCCTTCCAGCACGATCCGGCGCGCCTCGTGCAGGCGCCCGCCGGGCGCGGTCAGCGTGCCGATCGTGGGCGCGTCCTGCAGCGCCGGCAGCACCGCCCACTGCGCGGTGACGTTTGCGCACAGGCGCAGCGCGGCCAGCAGCTGCAGCGCATCGCGGTACGCGGTGGTGCGTGCGCGAGCACCGGACAGACTCATCCAGCCGACCCGGTAGCCGCAGGCGCGGTGCACCTTGGACAGGCCGCCGAAGCTGAGGCAGGGCACCTCGCCGGCCACCTCGGCCAGCGGCTGGAATGCGGCGCCGTCGTACAGGATCTCGTCGTAGATCTCGTCGGACAGCAGCAGCAGCCGGTGCCGCGCGGCGATGTCCACCAGCCGCTGCAGCAGCGCGCGCGGGTACACCGCGCCGGTGGGGTTGTTCGGGTTGATCAGCACCAGCGCGCGAGTGCGCGGGGTGACCAGCGCCTCGACCTCGTCCGGATCGGGCAGGTGGCCGTCGCGGGCCAGGCAGCGGTAGTAGCGCGGCTGGCCGCCGTTGAGAATGGTGGCGGCGCTCCACAGCGGGTAGTCGGGGCTGGGCAGCAGCACCTCGTCGCCGGCCTGCAGCAGCGCGCGCAGGCTCAGGTCGATCAGTTCGCTGACGCCGTTGCCGATGAAGATGCGCTCGGCCTCGACGCCGCGCGCACCGCGTGCGCGCTGCTGCGCGGCGATCGCTTCGCGGGCCGGTTCCAGGCCCTGCTCGTGGCCGTAGGCCTCGCTGTCGTGCAGGTGGGCGGCGATCGCCTCGCGCAGGTGCGCCGGCGTCGCAAAGCCGTAGCGGCCGGGGTTGCCGATGTTGAGCTTGATGATGTCGAGGCCGGCAGCCTCCAGCTCGCGCGCGCGCCGGGTCAGCGCGCCGCGGATTTCGTAGCGCACGTCCGCCAGGTGCGCACTGGGTGTGATCGGGGCCAATGCTGGTGTCCTCTGTTGCCTGGGATGGGTTCGACGGGTCTGATGCTAGCAGCGTGGTGCAGTGCAGCGCGAGCGGGTTTTGAGCCGGTTTCCGGTTCATCGTCGGGCAATCTTCAGGCAGGGCATAATCGCCGGACCGTGCCGACCGATCCGCCCCATGAGTGAAGCCGAAACGATCGAACGCCTGCGCCGCATCGGCTGGCGCGGTGGCGCGCAGCCCGGCGCCGGGCTGCGGCTGGCGCGGGTGGTGGCCCAGCATCGCGCCGGCTACGAGCTGCACGACGGCGAGAGCCTGTTCGGCGCGCAGCCGGACGGGCGTTTTCTCAGGCGCGGCCTCGATCCGGCCGAGCGGCCGGTGGTCGGCGATTTCGTCGAGGTCGAGCCGGGCCGGCCGCCGCACATCGTCAAGGTGCTGGCGCGGCGCACGCTGCTGTCGCGCGCGGCGGCGGGCGAGCGCTACGAGCGCCAGCTGATCGCCGCCAACATCGACTACGTGCTGGTGCTGACCGGGCTGGACGGCGACTTCAACCCGGCGCGGATCGAGCGCTACCTGTCGCTGACCGAGGGCTCCGGCGCGCAGCCGGTGGTGCTGCTGAGCAAGCTCGATACCCGCGAGGACGCCGCCGCCCAGCTCGACGCCCTGCGCGCGCGGCTGCCCGCGGGCACGCCGATCCACGCACTGAACGGCAAGGACCCGACCAGCGTGGCGCCGCTGGCCGCCTACCTGCAGCCGGGCGACAGCGCGGTGCTGGTGGGTTCCTCCGGCGCCGGCAAGTCCACCTTGACCAACACCTTGCTCGGCATCGCCCGCATGGCTACCGCCGAGGTGCGCCGCCACGACAGCCGCGGTCGCCACACCACCACCCATCGCGCGCTGCTGCAGCTGCCCTCGGGCGGCTGCCTGATCGACACCCCCGGCATGCGCGAGCTGAAGCTGACCGGCGAGGAAAGCCTCGACCTGTTCGCCGACATCGAGGTGCTCGCCGAGCAATGCCGTTTCGCCGACTGCGGCCACGGCAGCGAGCCGGGCTGCGCGGTACAGGCGGCGCTGGACAGCGGCGAGCTGGCGCCGGGGCGCTGGCGCAGCTTCCTCAAGCTGCACGATGAGCGCGAGGAGCAGGCGGCGACCCTGGAAGCGCGCCTGCGCCGCCAGCGTGGCGGCCGGCCGAGCGAACGCCCGCACGGCCATCGCGGGCAGCGCGAGCGGGATTGAGCCGGCGCGCGTGGCCATGCGGACGGGGCACGCCAAAGCATCTAGTATCGCGGCATCGTTGCAGCGGAGGGCAGGCATGCGCCGGTTGTCGTCGTCAGGTCCCGGGCCGCGCCGTCGTTCCGGTGCGTCGCGTGGGGCCGCGCGATGAGCGCGGCGGACGGCGCCGTGGCGCCGCAGCTGCAGCGCTACGCCGCGCTCGACCAGCGCCTGCTGGCGGCGGTGCGCGGCATCCGCATCCTGCCCACGGTGGCGTGGCCGGCGTCGCTGGAGGACCGCATGATCGCGGACTACGCCGGCGGCCGCTTCGCCTTGCCGCAGGTGAGCTACGCTCGGCCGGACCTGTCCGCGGCGCGCGCCGAACTGGCGGCGATCGAGGCGGCCGCGGGCGGCGGTGACCCGGCGGATAGCGACCCGCTGGGCGATTACCTGCGCCGCACCGCCGAATCCTGGCGCATCGCCGCCGGCATGCTGGAGTCGGTCGGCAGCGCCGGCGTCACTGCGCCGTCGATCGCGCTGTATGGACGGCCGGACGACACCATCCCCGGCAGCCAGCGCAGCAACCTCGACGCGGCGCGCTACTTCGTCGAGCTGTCCGACGAACTGGGCGCGGACCTGCTGGCCGACGACAGCAGCGTGAACATGCCGGCCGACGTATTGCGCAGCGACCTAGCCGCCACTCTGGACGAGTTCTTCGGCGCGGGCACCATCAGTGTCGAGGTCGACCCCGAGCTCACCGCCAAGGCCGCCGCCGGCGCCACCCGCATCCGCCTGCGCGGCGGCGCCAGCTTCAGCGCATACGACCGCCACCAGCTGCTGGCGCACGAGGCGTTCGTGCATTCGTTGACCGCGCTGAACGGCCGTCGGCAGCCGCTGCTGGCCTCGCTGGCGCGCACTTCGCCGCGGGTCACCGCCACCCAGGAAGGCCTGGCGGTGTTCGCCGAGCTGATGTCCGGCGCGATCGACATCGCCCGGCTCAAGCGCATCAGCCTGCGCATCCTGGCGATCGACATGGCGCTCAATGGCGCCGACTTCGTCGAGGTCTACAAGTATTTCAGCGCCTGCGGCCAGAACGCGGCGGACAGTTTCCATTCGGCCCAGCGCGTGTTCCGCGGCGTGCCGCTGGGTGGCGGTGCGGCGTTCGCCAAGGACAACGTCTACCTGTCCGGCCTGCTTACCGTGCACACGTTCTTCCGCTGGGCGTTGCGGCAGCGGCGGATGGACCTGCTGCGGCATCTGTTTGCCGGCAAGCTGACCCTGCACGACGTGGTCGCGCTGCAGCCGCACTTCGAATCCGGCGCGATCCTGCCGCCGCGCTGGCTGCCGCCGTGGATGCAGCATGTGCACGGGCTGGCCGGCAAGCTGGCGTTCTCGGTCTTCGTCAACGGCATCCACATGAGCAAGGTGCAGGCCGGCGATCTGTCGCTGGACGTCTGACCTGGCGTGTCGGGACTGCCGCGGCTACTTCCGCAGCCGGTGCCATGACAGCGTGCCGACATGTGGTCCCTGATAACATCACGGGACTCATTCAAGCAAAGCTGCAACCATGTCACTGCCCGAAGAACTGCGTCTCGCCGCCCTGGAATACCACCGCCTGCCGCGTCCCGGCAAGATCAAGGTCACCCCGACCACCTCGCTGCTGACCCAGCGCGACCTGTCGCTGGCTTACTCGCCCGGTGTTGCCGCGGCCTGCGACGCGATCGTCGAAGATCCGACCACGGCGGCCGAGTACACCGCGCGCGCGAACCTGGTCGCGGTGATCACCAACGGCACCGCGGTGCTCGGCCTGGGCAACATCGGGCCGCTGGCGGCCAAGCCGGTGATGGAAGGCAAGGGCGTGCTGTTCCAGAAGTTCGCCGGCATCGACGTGTTCGACATCGAGATCGCCGAGAACGACCCGGACAAGCTGGTCGACATCATCGCCAGCCTGGAGCCGACCTTCGGCGGCATCAACCTGGAGGACATCAAGGCGCCGGAGTGCTTCATCGTCGAGCGCAAGCTGCGCGAGCGGATGAAGATCCCGGTGTTCCACGACGACCAGCACGGCACCTCGATCATCGTCGGCGCGGCGCTGCTCAATGCGCTGATCGTGGTCGGCAAGAAGATCGGGGACATCCGCGTGGCCACCACCGGCGCCGGCGCGGCGGGCATCTCCTGCCTCGACATGCTGGTGGCGCTGGGCGTGAAGCCGGAGCATATCCTGGCGTTCGACCGTGACGGCGTGATCCACAGCGGGCGTACCAACCTCGATCCGGACAAGCAGCGCTACGCGCGCGATACCAAGGCACGCACGCTGGCGGAGGTCGTCGAGGGCGCGGACGTGTTCCTCGGCCTGTCCGCCGGTGGCATCCTCAAGCCGGAAATGGTCGCCACCATGGCCGCGCGGCCGATCATCTTCGCGCTGGCCAACCCGAACCCGGAGATCACCCCGGAAGAGGCGAAGGCGGTGCGACCGGACTGCATCATGGCCACCGGCCGTTCGGACTATCCGAACCAGGTCAACAACGCGCTGTGCTTCCCCTACCTGTTCCGCGGCGCGCTGGACGTGGGCGCCACGGTCATCAACGAACCGATGAAGATCGCCTGCGTCAAGGCGATCGCCGCGCTGGCGCGGCGCGAGTCGTCCGACGTCAGTGCGCGTGCCTACGGCGGCAAGCCGCCCAGCTTCGGCGCGGAGTACCTGATCCCGCAGCCGTTCGACCCGCGCTTGCTGATCCAGCTGCCGCCGGCGGTGGCGCGGGCGGCGATGGAGTCGGGCGTGGCGACGCGGCCGATCGCGGATTTCGCCGCGTACAACGACCAGCTGACCAGCTTCGTGTTCCGCACCGGGCTGCTGATGAAGCCGGTGTTCGAGCGGGCCAAGTCCGCACCGGCGCGACTGGTCTACGCCGAGGGCGAGGAAGAGACCGTGCTGCGCGCGGCGCAGGTGGTGGTCGACGAAGGCCTGGCCAAACCCATCCTGATCGGCCGCCCGGAGGTGATCGAGAAGCGCATCAAGCGCGCCGGCCTGCGCATCAAGCTGGGTGTGGACGTCGAGATCTGCAACATCAACTCCGACCCGCGCTTCGACGACTACTGGCAGCACTACCACCGGCTGATGCAGCGCCGCGGGGTGACTCCGTCGATGGCCAAGGCGGTGGTGCGCTCGCGACCCACCGCGATCGCCGCGCTGATGGTCGAGCGCGGCGAAGCGGACGGGATGATCTGCGGCCTGGTCGGCCAGTACCAGAGCAAGCTGCGCTACATCCGCGACATCATCGGCCTGGATGCCGGCGTGGTCGAGCCGTCGGCGATGGCTGCGGTGGCCACCGACAAGGGCACCTTCTTCTACCTCGACACCCACGTGCAGGACGACCCCTGCCCGGAGCGGATCGCCGAGGCGACCCTGCAGGCCTCGATCCGGCTGAAGCTGTTCGGCATTACGCCGAAGATCGCGTTGCTGTCCGGCGGCAACTTCGGCAGCCGCGACACCTGCGGCGCCAAGAAGATGAATAGGGCGCTGGAACTGATCCGCGCCCGCGCGCCGCGGCTGGAGGTGGAGGGCGAGATGCAGGCTGACGTGGCGCTGGTGCCCTCGCTGCGCGAGAAGCTGTTCCCGAACTCGCGGCTGGAGGGCAAGGCGAACGTGTTCGTGTTCCCCAACCTGGACGCGGCCAACATCGCCTACAACATGACCCGCATGCTCTCCGACGGCGTGGTGATCGGGCCGATCCTGATGGGCGTGGCCAAGCCGGCGCACATCCTGATGCCGCAGTCGACCGTGCGCCGCGTCGTCAACATGACGGCGGTGGCCTGCGTCGAGGCGCAGATCCGCGCGCAGAACCGTCAGTCCGGCTGAGTGCGTCGGCCACCGGCCAGGAACGGTCGGTGCGGCCACGGCAACCCGGTTTCCGTGCGCCGCCGCATGGAGCCTGCATTGGCGGCCCTCCGGGCCAGCGGCTAGACTTGGACAATGATCCCGCCGTCATTCCCCCGGTGGCGGGGTATCCCCCTCAAGCATGGGCGCTGCAACGGCGCCGCGGAGAATCTTCATGGATCAGCTCGACGACATCCTCAACCAGGACATCGACCCCACCGAAACCCGGGAGTGGATCGACTCGCTCGATGCGGTGATCCATCACGACGGCACCGAGCGCGCGCATTTCCTGCTGGAGCAGATGGTCGACACCACCCGCCGCTCGGGTGGCCACCTGCCGTTCGACCCGACCACCGCCTACGTCAACACCATCGCGCCGGCGAACGAGGCGAAGAGCCCGGGCGACGCGGCGATGGAGTGGCGCATCCGCTCGCTGATCCGCTGGAATGCGATGGCGATGGTGGTGCGCACCAACCGCAAGCCCGGCATGCTGGGCGGCCACATCGCCAGCTTCGCCTCCTCGGCCACGCTGTACGACGTGGGCTTCAACCATTTCTGGCGCGCGCCCAGCGCGGAGCACCCCGGCGACCTGATCGGCTACCAGGGCCACATCAGCCCCGGCATCTACGCGCGCTCCTTCCTCGAAGGCCGCATCAGCGAAGACCGGCTCGACCTGTTCCGCGCCGACGTGATCGGCGGCGGTCGCTCGCTCACCTCCTACCCGCACCCGTGGCTGATGCCCGACTACTGGCAGATGCCCACGGTGTCGATGGGCCTGGGCCCGATCCAGGCGATCTACCAGGCGCAGTTCTTCAAGTATCTGGAGAACCGCGGCCTGGTGCCCAAGTCCGACCGCAAGGTGTGGTGCTTCCTCGGCGACGGCGAGGTGGATGAGCCCGAGTCGCTGGGCGCGATCTCGCTGGCCGGCCGCGAGGGGCTGGACAACCTGATCTTCGTGATCAACTGCAACCTGCAGCGCCTGGATGGCCCGGTGCGCGGCAACGGCAAGATCATCCAGGAGCTGGAAGGCCAGTTCCGCGGCGCCGGCTGGAACGCGATCAAGGTGATCTGGGGCAGCTACTGGGATCCGCTGCTGGCGCGCGACAAGGACGGCGTCCTGCGCAAGCTGATGATGGAAACCGTCGACGGCGAATACCAGGCGTGCAAGGCGTTCGGCGGCGCGTACACGCGCGAGCACTTCTTCGGCAAGTACCCGCAGACGCGCGAGATGGTCGCCAACCTCAGCGACGACGACATCTGGCGCCTGAACCGCGGCGGCCACGACCCGCACAAGGTCTACGCGGCCTACCACGCCGCGGTGAACACCCAGGGCATGCCCACCGTGATCCTGGCCAAGACGGTGAAGGGCTACGGCATGGGCATTGGTTCGGGCGAGGCGGAGAACCCCACCCACCAGCAGAAGAAGATGACCGGCGACGCGGTACGCCATTTCCGCGACCGCTTCCAGATCCCGATCACCGACGACAAGCTCGACAGCGTGCCCTACTACCACCCCGGCGCGAACTCGGCCGAGGTGGAATACATGCTGGAGCGTCGCCGCGCGCTGGGCGGCTTCCTGCCGCAGCGCCGCCGCCGCACCGACGTGCCGTGCAAGGCGCCGGAGCTGTCCGCCTTCGCGCAGATCACCGCCGGCACCGGCGAGCGCGAGATCTCCAACACCATGGCGCTGGTGCGCGGCATGAACCTGCTGCTGCGCGACAAGCAGCTCGGCCCGCGCCTGGTGCCGATCGTGGCCGACGAGGCGCGCACCTTCGGCATGGAAGGCATGTTCCGCCAGATCGGCATCTATGCGCCGTTCGGCCAGAAGTACCGCCCGCAGGACGCCGACCAGCTGCTGTACTACCGCGAGGCGCAGGACGGCCAGGTGCTGCAGGAAGGCATCTCCGAGGCCGGCGGCATATCGGCGTGGATCGCCGCAGCCACCAGCTACTCGGTGTCCAACCAACCGACGCTGCCGTTCTTCATCTACTACTCGTTCTTCGGCTTCCGCCGCGTGGGCGACCTGATCTGGGCCGCCGGCGATCAGCGCGCGCGCGGCTTCCTGGTCGGCGCCACCGCCGGCGCCAGCTTCCCCGGCGAGGGCCTGCAGCATTCCGACTGTGCCTCGCAGCTGATGGCCGGCACCGTGCCCAACTGCCGCGCCTACGACCCCACCTTCTCCTACGAGGTGGCGGTGCTGCTGCATCGCGGCGTGCAGGAGATGTACGAGGAGCAGCAGGACGTCTTCTACTACATCACCACCACCAACGAGAACTACACTCATCCGGACATGCCCGAGGGCTGCTACGACGGCATCGTCAAGGGCATGTATCTGTTCCGGGATTCGGGCGCCGGCGCCGCCAAGGGCAAGGGCAAGAACGGTGCACCGCGCGTGCAGTTGATGGCCGCGGGCGGCTCCGTGCTGGAGGCGGTCGCCGCCGCGGAGCTGCTGGATGCCGACTTCGGCGTGAAGGCCGACGTGTGGTCCTGCCCCAGCTTCAGCGAGCTGTCGCGCGACGGCTTCGATTGCGAACGCTGGAACCGCCTGCACCCGGAAGCCAAGGCACCGCGCGTGCCACACGTGGCGCAGTGCCTGGCCGGGCACGACGGCCCGGTGGTCGCCGCCAGCGAGTACGTGCGCGGCGTGGTCGACCAGGTGCGCGCCTTCGTGCCCGACGGGCGCTCCTTCACCGCGCTGGGCGCCGACGGCTTCGGCCGCTCGGACACCCGCGAGCACCTGCGCGAGTTCTTCGAAATCAGCCGCTACTGGATCGCCCACGCCGCGCTGGCCGCGCTGGCGAAGGAAGGCAAGGTCAACGCCAAGGACGTGGCGCGCGCGATCCGCGAGTACAAGCTCGACCCGGACAAGCCGAACCCGCTGACCGTCTGATGCGCCTGAGCCCCTCTCCCGTCGGGAGAGGGGTTGGGGAGAGGGTTCGGTCGCGCTGGGCGCTGCGCTCCGCCCGAACCCTCACCCGCCTGCCGGCACCCTCTCCCGCTGGGAGAGGGCATGGTCAGGAAGCCCTCGGCAGCTGCTTCGACCTTGGTGCGTGCGGCAACTATTCCGACAGTGCCTGCTGGATCGCTTCCAGCCCGTACCCGCGCGTTTCGATACCGCTGCGCGCGAGCATCCAGCCGGCCAGCGCCATCGGCAGCGCGAGCAGCAGCGCCGACAGCATGAAGTGCTCGAACAGGCCGGCCACGCCGATCAGTGCGCCGAGGATGCCGCCGAATTTCGAGCCGCCGGCGATCAGCCCCGCGCCGGTACTGCGCAGGTGCACCGGGTAGATCTCCGCCGCGTACGGAATCAGCGTGGCGATCACCCCGCTGATGCACAGCAGCAGCGCCACCGTGCCTGCCGTGGTGAGCGCGGTCGAGCGCAGGTTGACCAGCGCGATGGCAAAGAAGAACAGCAGCGACAGCGCGGTCAGCGCGATGAACAGCACCAGGCTGCGGATGCTGCTCCAGCGCTGGTAGGCCCACACCACCACGCCGATGCCGGGCAGGGCAATGATCGCCGAGCGCGCCAGCAGCGCCGCGCTGGCCTGCGCGTCGATGCCCAGCGTCACCAGGTTCGCCGGCAGCCACAGCAGGAAGCCGAAGTTCGCCAGGCCCCAGGCCACCGCGCATACCATCAGGCCCCAACTGATCGCCGCATGCCGGCCGCGCAGCAACTGGCGCATGCCGGTGCGTGCAGGTGCGGGCGACGGCGCGTGGGCGGCGTCGCCGGCAGGCGTGACGGCCACCGGCGCCACGCCGCCCGAGAAGCGCTGCAGTACTGCGCGTGCCTGCTGCTCCAGCCCGGCCAGGGCGAGGAAGCGCGGCGACTCGGGGATGTAGCGGTTGAGCAGGATGATCAGCGCGCCGGTGGGCAGGTTGAGCAGCCACAGCGAGCGCCAGCTCCACGCCGGCTCGAACAGGGCGGCGGCACCCGAGGCCAGCAGGTAGCCGGCCGAGGTGCCGACGCCGCCCAGCGCCACCAGCAGCCAGCCGCGGTGGCGGGTCGGGATGGTCTCGGCCATCAGGGTGAAGGTGATCGGCAGCATGCCGCCGGCGGCCGCGCCCATCATGAAGCACATCACCAGGTTCCAGCCGAAGCTCGGCATCGCGCCGCAGATCGCGGTGCCCATGAACATCAGCGCCGACAGCAGGATCGTCGCGCGGCGGCCGAACAGGTCGCCGAGCCGGCCCCACACGATCGAGCCGACCGCGGTGCCGGTCAGTGCCGACAGCGCCAGCCAGCCGGCGGTCGCGCCACTGATGCCGTACTCGGCCGACAGTCCGGGCATCACGAAGCCGATCGTGGCCGGCTTCATCACGTCCACCGCCAGCGCGATGGTCAGCACCGCCACCAGTTTCCAGTGCTCGCGGTTGAGCGGCACGTGGTCGGCGGCGTGGAACGGCAGCGGCTCGCGGTCGGGGTGCAGCGTGCGCCGCATCTGCTGCAGCCGCGGCATCAGGCCATAACCGGCGAGCAGCACGCCGAGCGGCACCAGCGCCATGCCGGCCAGCATCAGGTTGTCCATCGGCATGCCGGCGAGGCGGAAATGCATCGGCGCGGCCATCGCCAGCATCGGCAGATGCGCCAGCACGCCGGCGATCACCATGGCGCAGCCGAGCCAGAACGCCACCGGGTGGTGGAAGGTGAGGTCCCTCGAACGCATGCATCCGCCCCTGACATACAGGCGACCAGCATACCGCGGTGGACGCGCACCGCTGCGCCGCTCCGCGTGCGCGTTCTAAGGGTGCGCGGCGCTCACTCGTCGTCGTTGCGGAACACGCGGCGCAGCAGCAGGAACGCCCCGAGCGTACTGGCCACGACCGCCGCGGTGGCCAGCGGGTGGCGGTTTACCTGGCGGCGCAGGCGGCGGTATTGATAGTTCGCCTCGTCGGCGAAATCCTCGGCTGCGTGCGACAGCTGACGGCCGTACGAATCGCGGCGCCGGCTCCAGCGCGAGCCCAGCTCGTGGCTGCGTTCCAGCAGGGTATGCGCGTGGTCGGCAGCGCCGTCGGCGTAGCGGTGCGCCTGTTGGCCGGCGCGTTCGCCGGCATCGCGGAGCCGGCTCTCGATATCGTGGTGGCGCATGGGGTGTTCTCCTCGGCGGGCTTTCGAGGCTGCCAGCGCCATCGTGAGCGACGCGTAAACAGCGCCGCGTTCGTCGCGCCCGGTTCGGCCTCAGGGCCTCAGCGGGGCGATCCGCGACAGCGTCGACACGCCGCGTTCGTCGAACGCCTCGACCGCCACGACGTAGGCCACGCCCTTGTTCAATGCGTGCAGGGTCAGTCGCGCCGGCTGGTCGGCGAAACGCTGGTACGTCTCGTGCAGGCGATCGGCGGCCAGCCCCCAGCGCACGTTGTAGCCGACCGCGCCGGGCACCGGTTGCCAGACGACCTCGGCATCGCGGGTGTCGGCCAGGCGGCGGGCGGAAACCAGCACTGGCGCCGGCGGCGGCGGGCCATCGGCGTTGCCGAACACGCGCAGGTCGGAGATCGCCAGCGTGCGTGCGCCGACGTGGCCGTGCACGTAGCGCAGGTAGCGGATGCGTGCCGGATGGTCGAGTTCGAGATAGGCGTTCGGCCGGTCGCGGGTTTCGTGCGAGAGGTCGGCCAGGGTGGTCCATCGCCTGCCGTCCGCCGAGCCGTCGAGGCGGAACCGGGTGACGATGTCGGGCGCGTCGCCGTAGCGGCCGGAGCGGTAGTCGGCGTAGTCCACCTGCACGGCGCGCACCGTGCGCGGGCCGCCCAGGTCGAGTGTGAGCGTCTGTCCGGCGGTGTTGCTTGCCGCCGCCCAGAACGTGCGCGGGTTCTCGTCGGTGACGGCGGAGGGCGGGTGCTCCGGCAGTTGCGACGAAGCGTGCGCGGACTTGCGGTACGACAGCAGCATCCAGCCGGTGAAGGTGCTTTCGCCCTCGCCCGGCGCATGGTCGGGCATGCGCTGCGGGAAATCGCCGAAGCGCGTGTCGACCCACATCTGGCCGTCCGCGTGGAAGCCGGCGGGGAACAGTTCGATGCGTCGCTCGAACGTCCAGTTCAGGCCCACCCACATGGTGCCGCTGTTCCACCAGTTGCCGTACGCGTCCTGGAAAGTGGAGCCGTGCCCGGCGCCGGTGGCGAAGCCGCCGGGCTTGTAGCCGACCGGGTTGTACGGTGCGTAGGTGAACGGTCCCAGCGGGTTGCTGCCGACGTAAACGCCGGTGGCGTACGCGTTGTACTCGGTGCCGGGCGCGGCGTACTGCAGGTAGTAGCGGTCGCCGTGGCGGTTCATCCAGGCGCCCTCGAGAAAGGGCGCGATGCGGGTGTCGGCGTGGTCCTGCCCGAAGCGTTCCCAGCCATGCGCGGCGGGGTCGGCCTTGAGCAGCGCGGCCGGCTTGGTGACGAAGGCCATCCGCTTGCCTTCGCCTTCGTCGGCGCGGTCCAGCGCCAGGTCGATCTGCGCGCCGTACAACGGAAAGACGTTGGAGGAATCCCAATACAGATAGGTCCTGCCGTCCTCGTCGCGGAACAGGCCGGGGTCCCATGGACCGGGCGGCAGCTCGCCCGCTTTCATTTCGCTCTCGTGCCCGGCCCACACCGCGCCGGGTACCGCCGGCAGCAGGCGCGTCCAGAACTGCCAGCGGCCATGCGCAGGATCGGTCGAGTACAGCAGCGGGCGCGGCTCCATCGCCGACGACATCAGGAACAGCTTGCCGTCGGCGACCAGGGTGGCCGGCGCCACCGGGCCGTCGAACGGCCATCGGTCCGGCTGCACGAACTGCCAGTGCAGCAGGTCGGTCGAACGCCAGTAGCCGTCGGCCAGGGTCAGGAACAGGTAGTACGCATTGCCGTAGCGCACGAACGCGGGGTCCGCGCCGGTGCGGTACGAGATGCCCTGGTTCATCTGCTCGTAGTTGTAGCGGTAGTCGATATCCAGCGGATTGGCCCAGGTGCGCCCGCCGGTGGCGGCGGGCGCGGCCCGCGCGCCGGCCGCGGCCAGCAGGATCGCGAGCACGATCGAGCGCAGCAGGCGTGTGCAGGGTATCGACGCTGACATGCGCCGAGCATGCCCCGGCGCTGGTGGCCGCGCAACGCGGGCCTGCTTCAGTAGATCTCGCCCACGCAGCAGCGCAGGCTGCCGCCGGCCTTCTCGATCTCGTCCAGTGCCACCGCGCCCACTGCGAAACCGTAGCCGGCCAGCGCTTCGCGCTGGGCGTCGGTAAGCGAACGGGCGGCGCGGGCGCTCATCCAGACGCGGTGCCCGGAGAGGGTGATCGCATTACCGGCGAAGGCCTGTTTCTGCGCTGGGCTCAGCCAGACTGCGCGGTCGCCACAGGCGGTGGCGATCGCCCGCACCGCAGCCGGGTCGCGGAAGCCGTCGGCGGCGATGATCGCGGCACGGCCGGCCAGCAGGGTCAGCACCACGTTGGTGTGGTATTCGTTCTCGGCCAGCTCGAAGCAGTAGGTCAGGCGCAGGCCGAACGCCTGGTGCATCGCCTCGGCGCCGGCCGGGTCGCAGCGCTCGCTGAGGCCGCAGTAGCCGACGCCGCGGGCACGGTCGATGACCAGCGAGCCGGTCAGTTCGGCGACCAGGTCGCTGCGACCGGACAGGTCGATCTCCTCATAGCCCAGCACGTCGCCGAAGAAGCCGCGGATGTCGGCGCGCGCGGCCTCGCGCTGGCGTACCGGGTGGCGCATGCGGCCGACGATCAGTCGTCCCGGCGCGGTGGCGAACACGTTGTTCGGAAACACCGCGTCGGGCGTCGCCGGGTCGCCGGGAAAGGTGATCACCGGCACGTCCGCGCGCAGCGCCTGCGCCAGCGCGCCGTGCTGGGCCAGCGCCCTCAGTGGGTCGACCGCCAGGCCCAGGTCCATGTAGCGGTTGTCGCGCGCCGATTCCTGCGCCAGGGCGAATTCGGCCGGCGCCACCATGAATGCGGCCCGCGCGGTCGCCGCCGCTCCCGGCAATGGCGCCAGTGTGGCAAATGCTTCGAGGAATTCGCTCGGTGAAGTGGTGATCATGGCGCAGCTCAATACAGGGGCGTGAAAGCATATCCGCTGCGGGTTCTTGCCGCGCGGCGGCTTCCATCTGTCGCCTGCAGCCAGATCCGTTACCGCGCGGTGCATGGCGTTCGCCGTCCCGCCTGCCGTTCAGCTGGCAGATAGACGAATTGACGCGCGCTTGCCATGTGGCCAACCACCCTGATGCCCGATCACGTCACGCGAGGCAAATGCCATGGGCAGAGCAGCGGAACGCGTCTACACCGACCGGGCCAGCATCCAGCAGCTCGAATCACTGGTGGAGGAACTACCGGCCAACGGCCATGTGGTGCTGCTGCTCAAGGACGGCAGCAGCTGCGATGGCGTGGTCGTCACGCGACCGAACGTGCAGATGTTCCGCGACGCCGACGAGCGCGAAGGCATCAACGCCACCGTGCGGCTGGAACGGCCCGACGTGCCGGAATGGAGCCAGCAGGTCTGGCTTGACCAGATCGTGCGGGTCGAGCACCTCGACTCGTCCATGGCCGGCGAAAACTGAGAGATTGCGAATTTCTCAAGCTCGAAGCCCGACCACTCGTGAAGAAAACCACGGGAAGTGTTTTCTTCACGAGCTCAGGGCGCAGGCGGGTTGCCGTTCCAGGTCTGCAATCGGGTGAAGCCGTCCGCGCTTCACTGCTCGCTGCCGACGCCGTGGTGCACGAAGAACAGCCCGCCGGGGTCGTACCTGCGCTTCGCCGCGGCGAGGCGCGGAGAGTTGCCGCCCCAGAATCCCCGCTGCCAGTCGTGCAGGAAGTAGTCGCTTTCCGAGACGTAGGAGCCGGCGTCGGGCGCCACGGCACGCAGCGCCTTCATCGTCTTGTCGACGGCCGCCGCCATGCGCCGCGCCATGGCCAGGTCCGGTTTCGCACCCGGCATGCCGGGAAAGGCGGGGTCGTCACCGCTGGTGCCGATGGCCGTCGGCGGTGACGATCTCCGCCTCCAGCAGGTTGGACGCCGCCGTGCCCTAGTGCTTGGAGAGGCTGCCGAAGCCACCGCTCTGCACCAGTCCGGCCACGCCCACCGTGGTGCAGCCGCCGCCCTGCACGTAGCGGCCGCCGCGGCTGGTCACGGCGTCGTAGGCGTCGATCCACATCGCGCCCGCCTGCACGCTTGCCGCCGCCTGTGGCGCCAGATGGCCGGCGCAGCCTTGCGGCACGAAGGCGTCGTGCAGGTTCACCTGGTTCAGGTGGCGCTAGATCCGGCGCGCTTCGTACGGGTGCATCGCGGCTACTTCGTCAACCTCGATTATCTGGCCGAGATCGAGCCGCTGGAAACCGGCGACGCGCGCCTGCAGATACGCGACGGCGTGAAGATTCCCTGCAGCCGCCATCGCGCCGCGCTGCGCGAACGCTTCGGCCGGCAGGATTGAACACGGACGGTTGCACGGCGGCGGCCGCTCGTTCCAAGCTAGCCGCCTGTTCCCGCCTGGCAGGTCGCCGATGAATCGCGCTTTTCTCCGTTATTCCCCACTGGCGTTCTGCGCCGCCTGGCTGCTGGCCGGCTGCTCGCCCCAGGGCAGCGCGCCGGCACCGACGGCGGAGCAGCAGCAGGCCCAGTCGCAGACGGCCGACGCGGCGCGCAACCTCGACACCTACCGCCAGCTGCTGCGCATCCGCAACGACGAGATGGCGGTGTCGATGGGCAAGGACATCGTCAAGCGGTTTCCGGACAGCGCCGCGGCGAAGGAGGTGCTGCAGACCCTGCCGGCGATCGAGCAGCGCTACACCGCGGCCAGCGAGAAGAACCGGCTGGCCGGGCTGTGGCTGTACCAGGTGGCGCCGATGGCCGGCGGCACGCAATCCACCGCCACCATCGAGAACAGCCAGCCCGCCAGCGGCGAGCGCGTGCGGCTGGTGCTGCGCCGGCACACCGAGTGGGGCCAGAGCGTGTTCCTGTACGGCAGCAAGCCCGGCTTCGTCTGCCGCGGCAACTGCACCATCGCCGGCACCGCCGACGGCAAGCCGGTGCGGATCAAGGCGTTTGCGCCGTCCACCGGCGAGCCGGCGCTGATGATCCGCGACGACAACGGCTTCATCGCGATGCTGCGCAAGGCGAAGAAAATTACGCTCGACGTCACCCTGATCGATGGCGAGAAGAAGCAGAGCCTGGTCTACGAAGTGGGCGGCTTCGACCCGGCCAAATGGGTCGCTGTGGGCAAGCCGAAAAAGAAGTAGCGCGGTAAGCCGGGAGCCGCCTCGCGCGTTTGCATGTATCCCGCCCGACGGAGATGGATGCCATGAAAACGCCACGCCTCATGCTCACCGCCAGCCTGCTCGGCCTGCTCGGTGCCTGCTCCAGCGTGCCTTACGCCCAGCGCGTGGGCGAGCGCCAGGCCGCCTATGCCGCGGCGGTCGGTGCGCCGGTGAACAGCTTCCGCTTCTTCAACCTGTACTCGTGGGAGCCGCTCGGCGACACCGAGCTGGCCGTCTATACACGGCCGAACGAGGCGTGGCTGCTGGACCTCGGTGGCTGCCATGACCTGATGTTCGTCAACGCGATCGGGATCACCTCCAACGTCGGGCAGGTGATGGTTGGCTTCGACAAGGTGCTCACCGGGGCGCGCAATTTCCCCTGCACGATCATCCGCATCCGCCCGGTCGACGTGAAAAGCCTCAAGCTCGCGCAGCAGAAGCAGCGGCAGATCGAGAGTGCGGCGCGCGAAGGGCCGCCGCCCGCCGCGGCGCACTGAGAGGTTGTGATTTTTTCAACCTCTCAGGCCGGCCACGGCGAGGGGCATGGCGAGGGCATGGATGCCCGAGTTGAGGCAACGCAGGAGCAGTTGCCCGATGCTCGAGTTGAGGCAACGCAGGAGCGGCTGCCCGATGGCCGGACATGAAACAGTCACGCCAGTGACTGTTTCATGTGAGCGAGTCCGGGCGTGTACCGGACTCGCGACTGAAGAAAACCACAGGATGTGGTTTTCTTCTCAAGCTCTGAGTCCCGCGCCGACGCCGGTCAGTGCAGGAACAGCTTCTCGGTGATTTTCGCCAGCGGCTTTTCCAGCGCGTTCTGCAGGCGCGGCGGCAGGTCCAGCGGCTTGAGCAGCATCTTCACCGTCATCGCGGCCGGGATGTTCCGGCGCAGGCGGCCCTGCGCGCGGTCGCTGATGCGGCGGAATTCGGCCTCGTTGCCCTGGTGCTGCGGGTAGCACTGGTTGAACACGTGGCGCAGCGCGATGTCGCTGTCCTCGCTCTTGATCTCGTTGACCCGGCGCAGCAGCACGCGGAACACCGGGTAGCGACCGAAGCCCTCGCGCTCGCGGTAGCGCCGGTAGTGCTGGTAGAAATACTTGAAATGGCGCACCTCGTCGCTCTTGATGCGGTTGGTCAGCTGCTTCAGCACCGGCTCGTCGGTGATGTCGTTGAGCGCCCGGTACAGGCTGGCGGTGCCGGTTTCCACCACGCAGCGCGCGGCCAGCTCCAGCCCGCGGCACGACTCCAGCTGCTCGGCGGTGCACACCGCGCCGTACTCCTGCCAGAACGCGGCAAAGCCCTTGTCCCAGTCGAACTCCGGCCAGGCTTTCCTGACGTAGGCGGCCAGCGCGCGGCCATGCTGCAGTTCTTCCTGCTCCCAGTGCTGGCGGAGCCAGCCGCCCAGCTCCTCGTCGCCGGCGAAATGGTCGACCAGGTTGCGCGCGTACAGGTCCGAGCCGCTTTCGACGAAGGACGCGCTGCACAGCAGGAAGAACAGGTCTTCGTCGTGGCGCACGCGGGCGACCTCGATGCGGTCGAGGTCGATGCTTTCCAGGGTCCAGGGCAGGTCGGCAGCTTGGCTCAAGGCAGGTTTCCCCGTATGGCGATGGCCGCGGCAGCGGCAGCAGCAGCGGCAAGGCGCTTCCTGACGGCCCGTGAGATGACAGCACGATGACACAGCATACGGCGTGGTCGCGGCAACGGATTAACGCCGGCCGACTTGGCGCTCCGGCTCAACGCACCACTGTTACCGGCACGTGGGCGCGCGCCAGCACGTTGCCGGATACCGACCCGAGCAGCCAGCGCGCCAGCGCGCCGCGTTCGGTATGGCCGATCACGATGTGGTCCACGCCGTGCTGCTCGACCTGGTTCAGCAGCACGTCGCCGGGGCTGCCCAGGGTCAGTTCGACGTCGATCAGGTCGGCCGCGTCGGGCACGATTGCGGTCAGTTCATCAAGCAGTTCCCGCGCGCGTTCGGTGCCGTTGTCGGTCATCAGCAGGGCGCAGGCGTCGGCGCCGCCCTCGGTGACCTGCAGCACCGACACCACGCGTACCCGACCGGCGCAGGCACGGGCCAGATCCATCGCGAACTGGAATGCACGCCGCGACGCATCGGAGCCGTCATATCCGACCAACGCGTACTTCGGCATGCAGCCTCTGCAACCTGGGTGAGGAATCGGACGGACCGACGGCTCGAAATCAGTCGGTGACTTCGTGGCAGCGGCGTTCGGTATGGGTGTTCTTCGCCTGCTGATGCTCTTCGATCTTCTTGCCCGCATAGCCGCCGCCCACGGCGCCGGCCACGGTAGCCAGCGTCTTGCCCTTGCCGCCACCGACCTGGTTGCCGAGCAAGCCGCCGGCGACCGCGCCGATCGCCATGCCGGCGATCTGGTTCGAATCCTTCGGCGCGTCCTGCACCACCACGTCCTCGCACACCGTGCGCGTTTTCGGTTGCGCGACCTTGCTGCCCGCGGCATTCGTGCCGGTATGCGACTTCGAGGTGGTCTGGCGCGGATGGTGCTTGGTGGAATGTTGGGTGCTGTGGTGCGTGGTTGTCGTGGGCGTGGCCGGCGTGGCGGCGGTCGATGTCTGTGCGTAGACGGCCGGTCCTGCCAGCAGCAAGCAGAGACCGGCAACGAGCAGCATGGGCAGTTTCATGGCGTTACCTTGGGTACGGTTCGGTTAGATTCAGTGTGCACGGTAGTTTGTTAGCGAAGCATCAAGAACTTCAAGAGGCGTTTTCCATTTTTTTGCACGCATGCGTCACATGGGGATGTTGATGCTGAACGGTACGGCGCCAACTGGCCGCTGCGTTCAGTTGAGACAAAGAATACTGATCGTGCAATACGTGTCATCCCATGAATCCCAAGGAGACGACAATGATCAAGCGTACTTTTGGAATGGCTGTCCTGGCCTTGACCTGTGCCGGCGCAATGGCCGCCTGGCCCGCGGGCAGCGCGCAAGCCGCCGAAGCGTCGGTCAAATGCGACCTCACCTACAACCTGTCCGGCTGGTCGCTGCTCTACAAGCACGCCGAGGGCAGCGGCACCATCACCTGCAGCAACGGTCAGCGCGCGAACGTGAAGATCGCCGTGGTTGGCGGCGGCCTCACCGCCGGCAAGTACCGCATCGACAACGGCAAGGGCGAGATCAGCAAGGTGCACGACATCGACGAGGTGTACGGCAGCTACGCGCAGGCCGGCGCCGAGGCTGGCGTGGTGAAGAGCGGCACCGCGCAAGTGCTGACCAAGGGCACCACCTCGCTGGCGCTGGCCGGTACCGGCCAGGGCGTGAATCTCGGCATCTCGGTGGGCAAATTCACCATCAGCAAGCGCTGATCCGCACCGGGTGACGAAGCAGGGCGCCGCATCGCGCCCTGCTGCGCGGGCGCGGGTACACTGCCACGGCTGCAACCGTGCCCTTGCCCGAGTGGAGAATCCGCGATGTGCCGTCCCCGTCGTTTGCCTGCCCCGGCCAGCCCGAAGGTGGCCGCCTGATGCCGCCGGCGATGCGCAGCGACGCCGCGCCGGCACGGCGCTTCGCGGCATGGGCGGTCGGCCCGTGGGTGCTGCTGCTGTTCGCCGCGCTGGGTTTCGTGCAGTACCTGCGGCACGCCGAATACGGCTACCTGGCCGCCGCCGTGCTGGTCATCGTGACCTGTGCCGGCTGCATCCTGCGCCAGGCATGGGCGCGTCCGGCGCTGCAGGTGCTGGCCGTGATGCTGGCCGCGTGGGCGCTGGCGACCGGTGCGCTGATGCTGCGGCAATGGGGTGATTTCGACATTGCCAGACAGCACGCGCTGGCGCAGCCGCAACTGGGCGAGGTCGCGCTGTGGATGATCGCGCGGGCCGAGCGCACCTGGCAGGTCGGCCTGGCGCTCAAGGCCGCCGCGATCCCGCTGCTGCTGTGGCTGGCTTGGGCGTTGGGCCGGCCGGCGGTGCGCGCGCAGTTCCGCCCGTGGCGCCGTTGAGCGGCCAGTTCAGCAGCGGTTGCGTCGGCGTCGGCTATCGCTGGGAAAATCCATCCGGAAGCCGTCCATGCGCCTGCCACGATTGCTGTTGCTGCTCGCCTTGCCCCTCGTCGCCGCCTCGCTGCACGCACAGGACCTGTCGACCACCTGCCACGCCAGCAGCAGCTACGACGTCACCCTGAAGCCGGGCAGCCTGCTGTTCGATCGACCGTCGTCGGCGCCGTTCCACGTTGAGCTGCAGCACGGTGCGCTGCGCACCGACGGCGCCGTGGTGAAGTTGAATGCGGAGGACGAGGACCGCCTGGCCGTGTTCGAGCGCGAGCTGCGCGCGCTGGCGCCGCGGGTACGCACGGTGGCGCGCAACGGCGTGGACATCGCCGCGCAGGCGTTGCGTGCGGAAGCCGACGGCATGGGCCTGGGCGCCGATACCCGCGCCGAGTTCAACCGCCGGCTGGACGCGCATGTGGCCGAGCTGAAGCGGCGTATCTCGGTCAGCCAGAGCACGCACGACTGGCAGGGCGACGCCGCCACCCAGGCGATGAACCAGATTGCCGGCGACCTGTTGCCGCTGCTGGCGGCCGACCTCGGCCAGCAGGCGATCAACGCCGCGCTGGCCGGCGACCTGCAGGCCGCCGCCAGCCTGCGCGACCGCGCCGCCGACCTCGCCACCGCGTTGCGCCCGCGCCTGCAAGCACGCCTGCAGGTGTTGCGCCCGCAGGTCGAGGCGCTGTGCCCGTCGATCCAGCGGCTGGCGGCGTTGCAGCAGGGCGTGCGCGGCGGCAACGGGCAGCCGCTGAATCTGCTGCAGGTCGGACAATGAGCGAGGCTGATCGGCGGGCGCTTGCTCGCGCGGGGTTAATCTGCGGCTAAGTGGGCCGGGGCGAGGATGGCGCACCGTCCATGGCCCCCGATCCCGCATGCCGCCGCAGTTGCCTACCTCCACCTGCAATGCCCTGATCCGGCGCAGCATCGACCTGCGCCAGCTCTACCGGCATGCCGCGACGGCCTGCGAGCCGGGCTTGCGCATGGTGCTGAACGACAACGCGCACACGCTGGACCTGCTGGTCGCCGACCTGCAGGCGCCGCTCTCCGACCGTGGCGCCCGGCCGTGCCGGCGCGGCAGCTGGCGTGGTGTCGTACGCCGCCATCTGGCCGGCTGGCTGATGCGTACCGCCGCACGCCGCGACCATGCCTGGATCCACCTGCTGGCGCACGACGAGAGCATGCTGCTGCGCCGCTTCGAGCAAGCCATCGCCGCGGCGCCGGCGGACTCGGTGCTGGTGCTGCGCCGGCAATTGCCGCGCTTGCGCGGCATCCACCTGGACATGCACAGTCTGGGCGGTAGCGCACGCTATTGAACGAGGTTGCTGATGCCGACGATCGCGCAGGACGTGCTGGATTTCTGGTTCGCCGAGGCGAATGCCGCCCGCTGGTTCGTTGCCGATGACACCTTCGACGCACAGATCCGCGAACGCTTCGGCGCCGTCGCACAAGCCGCCGCCGAAGGGCGGCTGGACGACTGGGCGCACACCCCGACGGGCTGGCTGGCGCTGCTGATCCTGCTCGACCAGTTCCCGCGCAACCTGTACCGCAACGACCCGCGCGCCTGGGCGGTGGACGCCGGCGCGCGGCGCGTGGCGCTGTCGGGGCTGGCTCGTGGTGACGACCGGCAACTGCCCGCCGTGCAGCGCGTGTTCGCCTACCTGCCGCTGGAGCATGCCGAGGACCTGGCGTTGCAGCGGAGTTCGGTGGCGTTGTTCGAGGCGCTGGCGGCGGAAGTGGAGCCCGAACGGCGACCGCTTTTCGAGGATTACCTGGATTATGCTCGGCGCCATCATCAGGTGATCGCGCGTTTCGGCCGCTTCCCTCATCGCAACGCCGTGCTCGGTCGTCCCAGCACGCCGGAAGAACTGCACTACCTGGCGCAGCCGGACGCGGGTTTCTGAGGCACGGAGCGGCCCGCGGATTGCGACGCTACGGCAATCGTTCCAACCAGATCATTCCAACCGGATCATTCCAACCGGATCATTCCAACCGGATCATTCCAACCGGATCATTCCAACCGGACCAGGGAGCAGGTCATGCGCATTCGTCTCGTCGTCGCCTTGTTCGCGTTCAGCGCCGCCGTGCAGGCGTCCAGCACGCTGCGCGTGGGCAACCAGGTGCTCACCGCCGGCGACAGCCGCGAGCGGGTGGTCGAGCTGCTCGGCCAGCCCACCTCGAAATCGCATGCGCGCAAGCCGCGCAGCCATGGCAGTCGCCGCGGGGGCGTGCGCGTGGTGGACCAGCACCAGGGCGGCGAACAGTGGCGCTATCGCCGCGGCGACCACGTCACCGTGGTGACCATCGTCGACGGCCGGGTCAGCGAGATCGAGGATCGCAGGCTCTGAAACCCTTGCTTGGCGGTGATTTCATCGCTGCCCTGCTAGGCTGGCTGCGGTTCCTTCCGGAGTCGAGGCGATGTTCGAGATCTCCGCCGCAGCGCTGGCGCGCGTTGCAGCGATGCGCGACGCGTCCGCCTACACCGACCAGGCGATGCAGCTTGGCCTGCGCCTGCTCGGCGCGCTGCTGGTGCTGCTGGTCGGCATGTGGGTGGCGCGCCGGCTGGCCAATTTCGCCCGCGCGGCGCTGGGCCGGGCCAACCTGGATTCCACCCTCAGCGGCTTCCTGCGCAACCTGATCTACGGCGTGCTGGTGGTCCTGCTGGTGGTCACCGCGCTGGGCGTGCTGGGCGTGCCGTCGGCGCCGATGGTCGCCGCGCTCGGCACCGCCGGGCTGGCGGTGGGGCTGGCCGTGCAGGGCTCGCTCAGCAACCTGGCGTGGGGCGTGCTGCTGGTGTTGTTCCGCCCATTCCGGGTTGGCGACTACGTCAGCGCCGGCGGCACCGAGGGCACCGTGCAGAGCATCAACCTGATGCACACCCAGCTGCTGCTGCCGGATAACCGCGAGGCGATCCTGCCGAACGCGAAGGTCGGCGGCGACGCCATCATCAACTACAACCGCCGGGGTACGCGCCGCTTCGAGCTGAAGCTCGGCATCGCCTATCGCGACGATGCGGAGCAGGTGATGGCCGCGATCAGGCAGCTGATGGCGGCAGACCCGCGCATCCTGCAGGATCCGGCGCCCGGCGTGTGGATCGAGAACCTGAGTGGGCAGACGGTGAACCTGGTGCTGCGCGGCTGGACCCTCGTCAGCGACGGCTGGGACGCGCAGACCGATCTGCTGCACGCGATCAAGCGGCAGATCGACGCGCAGCAGATCAGCATTCCGGTGGGGCCGCAGCAAGTCACCCTGGTGCGCGGCAACCCCGGCCCCGGCGGGGCCTAGGAACGTGGGCGGTAGAAACCAAGCAGGCGAGGCAAAGCCGTTTTGAGCCAGCTTGCGTGACGGTTTGCCGGCCCATAGTGGTTCTATGGGCCAAAAATCGGCGCGGAAGGTGGCCAAAACGGCGCAGCCGCAGCCGCTTGTGTTTCTGCCGCCCACGTTCCTAGGGCAGCGTGACGGTGCGGCGGTTGTCGCTGGAGACCTTGTCGATCAGCTCGTTGTAGGGGTCGATGCCGGCCACGGCGGGCTTGCCGTCCACGGTGACGGTGAGCGTGCTGTCGCCGTCGGGCAGCAGGCGCTTTCCCAGGTACAGCGGCCTACCGTCCCTGCCGTCGCCCGTTGATGCGGCGAACACGCCGATCTCGATCGGGATGTCCGGCTTCGCCGCGGTCTCTTTGCCGGTGCCGTCCACGTGGACCTTGCCGGCATGCAGTTTCAGGGTCACCTCGTAGAGGCCGTCGGGCAGCTTCCTCGCGTAAGCGTCGGTGAGGCGGTTGTCGAACAGAGTGATCTTCCAGAAGAAGTCGTTCAGCAGCGGCTGCCATTTCGGTCCGAGCGCCTTGCTGAGTGCATTCATGAACTCCCGCGAGGTGGTGTACGGCGGCTGCTGGAAACCCTTGTCGAGCAGGAACTGCTTGAGCACCGCGTTCAAGCTGCCTTCGCCGACGTAGTCCTGCAGCGCGTAGAACACCAGTGAGCCCTTCTTGTAGTGGATGTACTGCTGGTTCTCCACCTTCGCCAGCGGCTCCTCGGCCAGTTTTTCGGTGGCGCGGCCGGCCAGGTAGCCGTCCAGTTCGTATTTCAGGAACTTGTGCATCTGGTCGGCGCCGTACTTGTGCTTCATCACCATCAGCGCGGAGTACTGCGCCAGCGACTCGCTGAGCATGGTCGAACCCTGCATGTTCGCGCCGATCACCCGGTGCGCCCACCACTGGTGCGCCACCTCGTGCGCGGTGACGTAATAGACGTAGTCGATCTTGCTCTTGTCGCGCAGGTCGGCGATGAAGCCGATCGACTCGGAGTACGGGATGGTGTTGGCGAACGACTGCGCGTAGCTGGCGTAGTTCGGGAACTCCAGGATGCGCAGCTGCTTGAACTGGTACGGCGTGAAGTTCGCGTCGTAGTAGTCCAGCGCGTCCTTCGCGCCCTGGGTCATGCGCTGCACGTTCCAGGCATGCGCGGGGTTGTAGTACACCGCGATGTCCACGCCCTTCCGCGCCTCGTGCTTCACCGCGTAGCGCGCCGACAGGTACGAGAAGAACGGCAGCATCGGCTGCTCCCTCCCGTCTTGCGCCATGGCGTAGTGGAAATAGCGCCGGCCGTTGGCTGTCCATTCCTTCTGCAGCGTGCCCGGCGCGATGGCGATCTGGTCAGGCGCGGTGGAAACGGTGGTGTCGAAGTCGATCCAGTCCGCGTCGTTGCTGATGTAGGTGTTCGCACGAGCTTCCTCGTCGCCCAGTTTCGGCATCCGCGGCACTTCGGCGGAAAGCCCGTACTTGCGGCGGTCGTTGCGGTCGGTGAGCTGCGCCTGCGTCTGATAGCCGAACTGCGGCATCACGCTGTTGTTGAAGAACGTGCCGTTGTGGGCAAGGAAGCTGCCTTCCGGGCTGTTGGTGAAGCCCTTCGGCGCGTATTCCAGCGCGAAGTCGAACGCCATCGACGCGCCTGGCGACAGCGGCGTCTTCAGCCGGTAGATGGCGTAGCCGAGCGCCTTGTCCGCGCTGAGCGTGTCGTGCGGGGCGAACGCCAGCGACTTCACCGTGAAGCCGTCGCTGAAGTTCACATGCAGCTCCGCGATCGGCGCGGCGGTCTTGTTGACCAGGGTGTAGCGGCCGCGGATCTCCAGCCGGCGCCGGTACGGGAAGATGTCCACCGCGGCCGTCACCGCGGTGATGCGCGGCTGCGGCAGGTGCTTGTATCTCGCGTATTTCTTCTCGTAGTCGGCGCGCTGCTGCAGCTTGTCGCTGCTGCTGCGGTAGTGGTTGAGCGCATTGGTGTTGTAGTAGATCCACGCGCCGCTGGCGGCGAATGCGAGCAGGCTGAGCGTCAGCACGATCTTCGCCGGCGCATGCAGCCGCGTGCGCGCCTCGCGCAGGCGTTCGCGCCACGACTGCCCGGTGCCGCGCACCCAGAACAGCGCGGCCAGCACCAGCAGCGCCACGGCAAAGCAGGCCCAGTAGAAGTCGAACCACAGCACGGCCCGGAGGAAATGGCCGAAGCCGTTCATGTCCGAGTACGGCAGCCCCGGCGCGTTGCCGTAGGTGTACAGGTTCTGTTCCCAGTGCAGCAGGTCGAAGCCGATCGTGCCCAGTACCAGCCACACGATGGTCAGCAGGTAGCCGAGGAACTTGTTGTTGGCGACCACCTGCAGGAACAGCGCGAGCACCGCCAGCAGCGCGAACGGAATCGCGTTCAGCGCCAGCGTGGCCAGGTACAGCCCCGGTTCCAGCTGCGTGTAGCCGTGGCCCAGCTGCCAGCCGATGCCCACCACGGCGCCGATCAGCAGGAACGCAGCGATCACCGCCAGCAGCGCGCCCAGCTTGGCGGTCAGCGGCACCCAGTCCGGCACCGGGAACGCGTCGGTGACCTCGGCCGAGCGCTGGCTGCGCTCGCGCCACACCAGCTCGCCGGCGTAGAACGTGACGATGATGTACAGCAGCCACTGGAAGCCGCCGCGCACGTTCTCCAGCACCTGGTGCGTCACCGGCCAGGTGGCGGTGCCGTAGATCTGGCTGGACAGCGCCAGCGCAAAGATCAGATTGAACAGCCCCAGCGCCAGCATGACCAGGAACGGCACCCCGCGCAGCACGCCGAGCGTGTCGAACGCGAACTGCGTGCGCAGCTGCAGCAGGTGTGCGCGCAGGCCGTGGGCCAGCCGCACCTTCGGCAGTGCCAGCGCGGCGGTGCCGGCCTGCGGGCGCAGCAGCGGCGGTTCGCTGCGCTTCCTGCGCCGCGGCAGTTGCAGGCCTTCGCGGTTCGGCCGGAACAGCCCGGCAGCGGCGCCCAGCATGGCCACGCCGACCGCGCTCCACAGCACGCGGTTGAACAGCAGCACGCCGCCCAGCGCGGGCAGCTCGTGGTTGGCCTGGTCGGCCGACCAGTAGCGCGTGACCAGGGCCACGGTGCGGCCGCCGAACGGGTCGAGCATGGCGTGGTTGTTGACGTCGCGGCTCAGCAGGCCGACCACGGCGTTCAGCACGAAGTAGACGATCAGGCCGATATAGGTGGCCAGCAGCGAGCGCGTGGTGGTGGCGAGCAGGAACAGCAGCGCGCCGATGAACAGCAGGTTCGGCAGCACCATCACGCCGAACGCCCAGGCATAGCCGTGCCAGCTCGCCGGGCCCAGCCGCGTCGCGTCGATCCACGGCATCATCCCGCCAGTGGCCAGGCCCAGCGCGCAGGCCAGCATGACCGCCAGCGCGGCGAGGTAGCCGGCGGCGAAGCGGCCGCCGAGGTAGGCGCCGCGACTGATCGGCGTGGTGAAGAACAGTTCGGATGTGCGCTGGTCGAAATCGCGCAGCGCCGCGCCGACCACGAACACCGTGACCAGGAACACGCTGAGCACGGTGAGCACGGCGAGCAGCCGCGCGATCACCAGCGGCGCATTGCGCAGCACGTTGCCGCTGGCGCCGCCGACGAGCACTGCATCGGTGCTGGCCAGCGCGAAGGCCAGCGCACCGAATGCCGCCGCGACGATCCAGAACAGCGGCGCGCGCAGCTGCTGGTGCAGTTCGAAGCGGAGTATTTCGAAGAAAGTCGACTGCGAGAACATCAGTGATCCCTGTCTGATCGTCGTAGAAGCCCGCTCGCGGGCGATGCCTTGAAAGCCGGGATTCGGGATTCGGGATTCGCAAAAGCTAAGGCATCGCCCGCGAGCGGGCTCCTACCGCGGAATATCGGCGCCGTCAGGCGGCGCGAGTGGTGGCCTGCACGCGCAGGCGGCCGAAGTAGACGTCCTCCAGGTCGGGTGCGACGGGTTCGAAGCCTTCTGCCGGCAACGCATCGGCCAGCACGTGCAGCAGGGTGCGGCCGCCGGCGAGGCGGGTGGACAGGATGTTCATGCGGGCGCGGTAGCCGTCCAGCTCGGCCTTGTCGATCGTGCGCCGCCAGACGCGGCCTTCCAGCGAGCGGATCGCCTCGGCCGGCTCGCCGCTGAGCAGCACCTGGCCCTGGCCGATGATCGCCATGCGCTGGCACAGGTCGGTGACGTCCTCCACGATGTGGGTGGACAGGATCACCACCACCCGCTCGCCGATCTCGGCCAGCAGGTTGAGGAAGCGGTTGCGCTCCTCCGGGTCGAGACCCGCGGTGGGTTCGTCCACGATCACCAGGCGCGGGTCGCCGAGCAGCGCCTGGGCGATGCCGAAGCGCTGGCGCATGCCGCCGGAGTAGGTGCCGAGCTTGCGCTTGCGCACGTCCCACAGGTTCACCTGGCGCAGCAGCGATTCCACCAGCTCGCGCCGCTCGGCCTTAGTGGTGACGCCCTTGAGCACGGCGAAGTGCTCCAGCATCGCCTCGGCCGACACCTTCGGGTAGACGCCGAATTCCTGCGGCAGGTAGCCGAGCAGGCGGCGGGTGGCCTGCTTGTCGGCCAGCAGGTTCATCCCGTCCAGGCGGATCGTGCCTTCGTCCGGATCCTGCAGCGTGGCGATGGTGCGCATCAGCGAGGACTTGCCGGCACCCTTCGGGCCGAGCAGGCCGAACATGCCGCTGGGGATGTCCAGCGACACCCCGCGCAGCGCCCGCACGCCGTTGGCGTAGGTCTTCGACAGCTCGCGTATGGTCAGCATCGGGGGTTTCCTGCGCCGCCCGTGCGGTAGGGTGATGCGACCAGACTAGGGGAAGGCGCGGCCGTCCCGCCTGCGCTCAAGGTCATGCATACGCGAGCGCATGGTGGGCGAAAAGTCGGCCGGATCAACGCCTGCGGGGATACGGATCGGGCCTGCCTTCGTTATGATTGAGGTCTTGTATGCGGCCGCCATCCCCGAGCGGTACGCCATCGCCAGCAGGAGTCACCATGGCCGACCTCAAAGAAGCCCGCGTTCCCGATATCGGCCACGCGGACGTTCCCGTCATCGAAGTGCTGGTCAAGGCCGGCGACCGGGTGGAGAAGGAGCAGAGCCTGATCACGCTCGAATCGGACAAGGCCACCATGGAAGTGCCCGCGCCGTTCGCCGGCACGGTGAAGGAAATGAAGCTGAAGGTGGGCGACGAGGTGTCCGAAGGCGCGGTGATCGCCCTTATAGAAATCGACGGCGCAGCCGTCTCCGCGTCCCCCTCTCCCGCTCCGGGAGAGGGCAGGGGTGAGGGTGCGCCCGAAGCGGCGAAGCAACCAGCCCCCGCTCCCGCGCCAGCCCCCGCTCCCGCCGAACCGAAACCCGCGCCGATCGCCGGCCAGGGCGCGCAGCCGGGTAACGCGCCCGAGGGCGACATGCCGCCGCGGGCGCGCCCGCCGATGGACGCCAGCATCGTGATGCCCGGCGACGCGCCGTACGCCAGCCCGGCGATCCGCGCGTTCGCACGCGAGCTGGGCGTGGACATCCAGCAGGTGAAGGGCAGCGGCCGCGGCGGCCGTATCCAGCGCGAGGACGTCAGCACCTACGTCAAGCACGCGCTCGCTTCCGGCGCGCGTCCGGTGGCCGGCGCCGCCGCTTCGGTGGGCGGCCTGAACCTGCTGCCGTGGCCGAAGGTCGATTTCGCCAAGTTCGGCGAGATCGAGGAGAAGCCGCTTACCCGCATCCAGAAGATTTCCGGCGCGAACCTCTCGCGCAACTGGGCGATGATCCCGCACGTCACCCAGCACGAGGACGCCGACATCACCGAGATGGAGGCGTTCCGCAAGCAGCTCGGCGCCGAGAACAAGGACCTCAAGATCAGCCCGCTGGTGTTCCAGATCAAGGCGGTGGTGGCCGCGCTGAAGGCGTTCCCGCAGTTCAACGCCTCGCTCGACGAATCCGGCGAGAAGCTGATCCTGAAGAAGTTCTTCCACATCGGCATCGCAGTGGACACGCCCGACGGCCTGGTGGTGCCGGTGATCCGCGATTGCGACAAGAAGGGCCTGCTCGACCTGGCCCGCGACCTGGCTGAGATCTCGAAAAAGGCGCGCGAGAAGAAGCTCGGCCCGGCCGAGATGTCCGGCGGCTGCTTCTCGATCAGCTCGCTCGGCGGCATCGGCGGCACCTACTTCACGCCGATCGTCAACGCGCCGGAGGTGGCGATCCTGGGCGTCTCCAAGTCGGTGACCAAGCCGGTGTGGAACGGCAAGGAATTCGCGCCGCGGCTGATCCTGCCGCTGTCGCTGTCGTACGACCACCGGGTGATCGACGGCGCGCTCGCCGCGCGCTTCGCCAGCTTCCTGGCCAACCAGCTCGGCGACATCCGCCGGCTGCTGCTCTGACCGGAGGTGACGACCATGGCGAACACGATCGAGATCAAGGTTCCCGACATCGGCGGCCACGACAACGTGCCGGTGATCGAGGTGCTGGTGAAGGCCGGCGACACGGTGGCGAAAGAACAAAGCCTGATCACGCTGGAGTCGGACAAGGCGACCATGGAGATTCCCTCCAGCGCCGCCGGTGTGGTCAAGGAGCTGAAGCTCAAGGTGGGCGACGAGGTTTCCGAAGGTGCGGTGATTGCCGTGCTGGAGGTGGCCGGCGCTTCGCTCCCCTCTCCCAGTGGGAGAGGGGCCGGGGGTGAGGGTACGGGCGAAGCGAGGTCTTCGGCTCCGACCGAACCCTCACCCGCCCCTTCGGGGCACCCTCTCCCGCAGGGAGAGGGGAAAGCGTCGCAGGCGGCTTCCGGCACCGGCCGCAAGGCTGACATCGAATGCAAGCTGGTCGTGCTCGGCTCCGGCCCGGGCGGCTACAGCGCCGCGTTCCGCGCTGCCGACCTCGGCGTCGACACCGTGCTGGTGGAGCGCTACGGCACGCTCGGCGGGGTCTGCCTCAACGTGGGCTGCATCCCGTCCAAGGCGCTGCTGCACGCCGCGGCGGTGATCGACGAGGCCGAAGCGATGGCCGCGCACGGCGTCACGTTCGGTGCACCAAAAATCGACATCGACAAGCTGCGCAGCTTCAAGAGCAAGGTGGTCGGCCAGCTCACCGGCGGCCTTGCCGGCATGGCCAAGGCGCGCAAGGTGCGCACGGTCGAAGGCAGCGGCACGTTCGTGTCGCCGCATGAAATGGAAGTCCAGACGAAGGACGGCGTGAAGCTGATTCGCTTCGAGCACGCGATCATCGCCGCCGGTTCGCAGTCGGTGAAGCTGCCGGCGTTCCCGTGGGACGACGAACGCGTGATGGATTCCACCGGCGCGCTGGAACTGAAGGACGTGCCGAAGAACCTGCTGGTCGTCGGCGGCGGCATCATCGGCCTGGAAATGGCCACGGTGTACTCGGCGCTGGGCAGCGCGGTGACCGTGGTCGAGTTCATGGACCAGCTGATCCCCGGCGCCGACGCCGATCTGATCAAGCCGCTGGCCAAGCGCCTGGGTGGCAAGCTCAAGGGCGTGCACCTGAAGACCAAGGTGGTCAGCGCCAAGGCCACCAAGAAGGGTATCGAGGTCGGCTACGAGGGCGACAGCATTCCCGAGACCACGCTGTTCGACCGCGTGCTGGTCGCGGTGGGCCGCTCGCCGAACGGCAACAAGATCGGCGCGGACAAGGCCGGCGTGGCGGTGACCGAGCGCGGTTTCATCAACGTCGACACGCAGATGCGCACCAACGTGCCGCACATCTACGCCATCGGCGACCTGGTCGGCCAGCCGATGCTGGCGCACAAGGCCACCCACGAGGCGCACGTCGCGGCGCAGGCAGTGGCCGGGCAGAAGAGCCACTTCGACGCGCGGGTGATCCCGTCGGTGGCGTTCACCGACCCGGAAATCGCCTGGGTCGGCGTGACCGAGCGCGAGGCGAAGGAAAAGGGGCTGAAGGTCGGCGTGGGCAAGTTCCCCTGGGCCGCCTCGGGCCGCGCCATCGGCATCGACCGCACCGAGGGTTTCACCAAGCTGATCTTCGACGAGGCAACCCACCGCATCGTCGGCGCCGGCATCGTCGGCGTGCACGCCGGCGACCTGATCTCCGAACTGGCGCTGGCGATCGAGATGGGCAGCGAGGCGGCCGACATCGCGCTCACCGTCCACCCGCACCCGACCCTGGGCGAATCGGTCGGCATGGCAGCGGAAATCTACGAAGGCACCATCACCGACCTGTACCTGCCGAAGAAGAAATGATCGTTGCGCCGCGCTCCGGCGCGGCGTGCGCCCGCCAAACGAGGTGACCATGTCGCTGAAGGTATGTCTCGCCGGCGCCACCGGCTGGGCCGGCTCGGAACTGGCGCGCGGTATCGCCGCGAGTGCGGATCTGGACCTGGTCGCCGCGGTGTCGCGGCGGCATGCCGGACAGCCCCTGGGCATGGCGCTGGGCGATGCGGCGATCGCCGCGCCGGTCTACGCCAGTGCGGCCGCAGCGTTGGCCGCGCCCTGCGACATATTCGTCGAGTACACCCATCCGGACAGCGCGAAGGCGAACATCCTCGCTGCGCTGGAACGCGGCGCACACGTGGTGGTCGGCACCTCGGGCCTCAGCGATGAGGACTACGCGCAAATCGATGCGCTGGCGCGCGAGCGGCGGCGCGGCGTGCTGGCCTGCGGCAACTTTGCGCTCACCGCGGTGCTGCTGATCAAGTTCGCCGAGATGGCGGCAAAGCTGATCCCGCAGTGGGAGCTTGTCGACTACGCCAGCGCTGGCAAGCCGGATGCGCCCAGCGGCACCGTGCGCGAGCTGGCCACGCGCATGGGCAAGGTGCGCCAGCCGCAGCTTGAAGTGCCGCTGGAGCGGACCGTCGGCCTGCGCGAGACGCGCGGTGGCACGCTGGCCGGCAGCCAGGTGCATGCGCTGCGCCTGCCAGGTTTCGTGATCGGCGCCGAGGCGATCTTCGGCATGCCGGACCAGACGCTGACGATCCGCCACCACACCGGCAACAGCGCGAAGCCCTACGTGGACGGCGCGTTGCTGGCGATCCGCAAGGTGGGCGGCTTGCTCGGCCTGCATCGCGGGCTGGACGTCGTGCTGGAACTGTAGGAGCCCGCTCGCGGGCGATGCTCTCTGTCCGGGATTCGGGATTCGGGATTCGCAAGAGCATCGCGCGCCAGCGCGTTCCTACAACGGCGTTGCGGTTGTTGGTGGCTGATGCCAGCGTCCCAGCAGCCAGGACGTGGCGAGGCAGCCGCCCAGGGCCAGCAGCCAGCCGAGCGTCGGCGCGTGGAACGGCGGCAGCAGGTCGCTGAACTGCTGCAGCCAGGCGCGACCGTAGATCGCCGTGACGATGCCGGCGCTGGCGACCAGGGCAGCGGCGAGCGCGAACAGCAGCGCGAATTCGAAGTGGATGACTGACGTGGGCTGCCGAACGCTGGCGACGCGGGCGGCCACCTGCTGCGCGAAATCCGCCGGCAATGCCTCCGGCAGCGGTTCGCGCAGCACGCGCGCGAGCAGCCGGTAGCGCCGGCCGCGCGCATCGTCGTCGACGGGATCGAGCTGCAGGCGCTCGCGCCGCATCGCGCTTTCCTGCGCCAGCCATTCGCGCTCGTGCGCCGGGTCGTCGAAGGGAGGAATGTCATCGTCGGTGTGCTGGTTCATGCTGCAACTCCGGTCCGCGCTTCGAGCGCGCCGCGCAGGCGCAAACGCGAGCGGAACAAGTGGCTCTTGATGGTACCGCTGGCCAATCCGGTGATCTGGGCGATCTCCGGGATGGTAGTTTCTTCGAGGTAGTACAAGGTCAGCAGCGTGCGCTGCAGCGGCGGCAGGGCCTCGATCGCCGCGTGCAGGTGGCGCGCTGTTTCGGCGTCCGCGCAGGCCGCCTCCAGGTCGAAGCCATCGCCGAGATTTTCCACCAGCGCGAAGTCGTTGTCCGCGCCGGGTTCGACCAGCGCAATGCGCTTGTGCTGCAGGTGGCGCAACGCGATGGTGTAGGCCACGCGGCCGATCCAGGATTTCAGCGCGCTCTCGCCGCGGTACTGGTGCAGGCACTGGTGCACGCGCAGGAAGGTGTCCTGGCACAGCTCGCGCGCGTCCTCCGGGTTGCGCACCATGCGCTGGATGATGTACCAGCACAGCCCCTGGTACTCGCGCACGAGCCGTTCGAACGCGCCCGGCCGGTTGGCCAGCACGGCGTCGACCAGCTCGCGGTCGGGGTCGCTGCGGATGTCATCCATGGAGCCAAGGGATACGCGTAGGCGGCAGGCGGTTGCAAGCGGTCGGCTGCAACCGGCGTGGGGACGGCTGTATCTATGCTTCCGACAGCCACCATCACGACGTCCATTCACCAGGAGGGCACCATGAATTTCGGCGAACTCATCCCGATCAGCCTGTTTGTCTGCATCGCCTACTCGATCAAGGTCTGCGTCGACGCCATGGTGCGCCGGCACATGGTCGATGCCGGTGGTTCGGAGGATCTGGTCCATTCGATCCTGCGCGACGAGGATCAGCGCCGGCGCCATTCCTCGCTGCGCTGGGGCATCGTGCTGGTGGCGCTGGCGCTCGGCTTCGGCCTGATCCAGTGGTTCGACTGGCACGAGGTCACCCCCGGCCTGATCGCCGTGCTGGCCGGCGCCACCGGCGTGGGCAACCTGGCGTTCTTCGCGATCTCGCGCAGGCTTGGCTAAAGCTGGTTCAATGGCGGCATCGCCGCACCGTCGGCATGCCCGCGAGCGTTCGGCCACATGAACGAACGGCTGATGTTCAACCTGGTGGACCTGGCTGGTACGTTCGCGTTCGCGATCAGCGGCGCCACTGCGGCCCGGCGCCGCAACCTCGACCTGTTCGGCATCCTGGCGATCGCCTATATCACTGCCTGCGGCGGCGGCATCGTGCGCGACCTGTGCATCGGTGCGATCCCGCCGGCGGGCCTGTCCGACTGGCGCTACCTGCTCACCGCGGTGGTGGCGGCCCTGCTTACCATCCTGGCGTACCGCTGGGTGGAGCGGCTGACCTACCCGGTGCGCCTGTTCGATGCGATGGGGCTGGGCCTGTTCGCGGTGTACGGCGCGAACAAGGCGCTGGCGTTCGGCCACAACGCGGAGGTGGCGATCCTGCTTGGCATGGTCACCGCGATCGGCGGCGGCGTGGCGCGCGACGTGCTGCTGGCGCGCGTGTCGGTGGTGCTGCAGAAGGAGATCTATGCGCTGGCCGCGCTCGCCGGCGCCGCGCTGGCGGTGATCGGCGAATACCTGCACTGGCCCGTGCTGTGGGCGACCTGGCTGCCGATCCTGTTGTGCTTCGCGTTGCGCATCCTGTCGCTGTACTTCCACTGGAACCTGCCGCGCTTCGGCAGCGACCCGCAGGCGTGACGCCCGCGGCTGCATGCAGGCGCGGACAGACGAAGGGGCCGGATCACGCGATCCGGCCCCTTCGCGACACGAGATACTCAGTGCTTATGGTGGGTCTTGGCGTGGCCCTTGGCCTCGTGCTTGCCCTCGTTCTTGTCGTTGGCGACCTGGCTGACGGCCTTGCCGACGTTAGTGTCGTCCGCCTTCGCCTCGTGCGCGGCGGTGGACACCGCGTCGCCGTGCGCGTCGTGGTTCATCGACGCCGACGGCGGGCTCGGCGGGGTGTGGCCACCGCCGTGCTGCGGTGCCGCCAGGGCGTACGACAGTGGCAGGGCGAAGGCAGCGGCGATCAGGGCGGCGGTGATGGTCTTGGTCATGACATAACCTCGGTTGGGTTGAGCCATGCGGCGCATGGCGAAATTACGATAGGGCCGGGTCAGGGCGGCAGGATGAACGGCGGATATGCGCAGGAAATTGCGTGAGAGCTGCGTCACGCGCCGGCGTCAGCCGACTTCGAACAGGTCGGTCTGCGCCTGGTAGCTGTCGGCGTCGACGAAGCCGGCCAGGCCCACGCCAACCAGCCGGTACAGGCTGTCGGCGGGGCGTTCGACGCGCCCGCGCAAGGCGCAGGCGAGGTCGGCCAGCTCGGTGGCCGAGGCTGGCCGCAGCGTCGGGGTGAGGCTGCGCGTCAGGGTGTGGAAGTCGGCGGTCTTCAGCTTCAGCACTACCGTGCGCGCCACCCGGCCGCGCTCGCGCAGGTGCGCCGTCCAGGCCTTGTCGGCGAGGCGGCGGATGTGCGGCTCCAACTGGTCGAGACGCAGATCGTGTTCGAAGGTGTCCTCGGCAGAGACTTGCAAGGTGGGGCGCTCCGGCTCGACCGGACGTTCGTCGATGCCGCGTGACAGCTCGTGCAGGCGCTGTCCCCAGCGGCCGAAGCGCTGTTCCAGCTCGACCGGCGCGAACGCGCGCAACTCGCCCACGGTGGCGATGCCGAGCACGGCCAGCTTCGCCTCCATCACCTTGCCCACGCCGGGCAGGCGGCCCACCGGCAGTGGCGTGAGGAAGGCCACTACCTGCTGCGGACGCACCACGTACAGGCCGTCCGGCTTGCGGAAATCCGAGGCGATCTTGGCCAGGAACTTGTTCGGCGCCACCCCGGCCGAGGCGGTGAGCCGGGTTTCCTCGCGGATCGCCGCGCGGATCGCCTCGGCGGTGGCGGTGGCCGAGCCCAGTGCGCTCTTCGTCGTGGTGACGTCGAGGTAGGCCTCGTCCAGCGACAGCGGCTCGATCAGCTCGGTGTGCCGCGCGAAGATCTCGCGGATCTGCCGCGACACCGCCTTGTAGCGCACGAAATCCGGCGGCACGAAGATCAGCTGCGGGCACAGCCGCTCGGCACGGATCGCCGGCATCGCCGAGCGCACGCCGAACACGCGTGCCTCGTAGCTGGCCGCGCACACCACCGAGCGCGCACCACGCCAGGCCACCGCCACCGGCTTGCCGCGCAACGAGGGGTCGTCGCGCTGCTCCACCGACGCGTAGAACGCGTCCATGTCGACGTGGAGGATCTTGCGCGGTGAGGCGGACACACGGACGACCATGGCGGGGCGATGCACCGATTCTAGAGGCGAGCGCCGTCGGTGGGTGTCAGCAGTGATGCCGCGCCGATCGCCGCAGGCGCCATTCGAAGCCGGCCAGCGCCGCGCTGGCCAGCACGAACGGCAGCAGGTTGTAGGTCAGCCGGTAGCACAGCATTGCGGCGAGCAGGTCGGCGCGCGCCTCCGGCGGAAACGAGGCCAGCATGATCGTCTCGAACACGCCCAGGCCGCCCGGCGCGTGGCTGACGATGCCGGCCAGCACCGCGCCGACGTAGATCGGCAGGAAATCGACGAACGGCGGCGCTGCACCGGCCGGCAGCAGCACGTACAGCGCGCTGATCGCGGCGAGCATCTCCACGCCGCCGATCAGCATCTGTGCCGCCGCGGTGCTGGCGCCCGGCAGCGGCAGCGTCAGCCGTCCCAGCGCGAGCGTGCGCGGTCGTGCCAGCCAGCCCAGCAGGGCGAGCAGCAACAGGGCCAGCGCCATGCCCGGCCAGCGCCCCCAGCCTTGCGTGATCTGCGGCTGCCAGCACAGCGCACCGGTGATCACCACGGCGAAACCCAACCCCACGCCGAGCCCGGCCAGGGCCACGATGCGCGCGACGTCGCCGGCGCCCAACCCGACCGCCGCATAGATGCGGTAGCGCAGTGCCGCGCCGGTGATCGCATGGAAGCCCAGCGTGTTCGAGATGCCCTGGGTGACCGCGCCGGCGAACGCCGCCAGCCGCGCGGAGACACGATCGCCCACCACCGTGCGCGCCGCCAGCACGTCGAACAGCGCCAGCATCGTCAGGCTCACCGCCGCAGCGATGACCGAGGCTGCGATGTGCCGCGCCGGCAGCTGCGCCCAGGCGGCCACCACCTCGCGCCACGACAGCCCGGTGACGTAGCGCTGCAGCAACCACGCCGCCAATGCGAACGCCGCCAGCGAACCGCCCCACGAGGCCAGCCGCAGCCAGCGCGGCGGCGAACGCGCGGCGTCGTCTTGCCGCTGCGGCGGCTCAGCGCGCATGGGCCACCGCGACTGCATCCGGGCGGTCGATCCGCGCGGCCACTTCCTGCGCCAGCCGCTGTGCCGCCGCCGGATGTCCGGCCAGGTGCAGGAACGGCTCGATCAGTTCCAGCTCCATCACCAGGAAGCGCCCGCCGCTGACCACGCCATCCACGCGCAGGTAAGCGTGGTTGCCGTGGCCGAGCGCCGCCAGCGCGGCCAGCGCACGATTGGCGGCGGCCAGGATCGCCGCGTCGGGCTGCGCCGGCTCGGCGCTGCCGCCGTATTCGCCCTGCACGCGGTAGTCGCCGGCGGCCGGGCGCTTGATCACCGCATGGCCGAATTCGCCAGCGAAATACAGCAGCGACCATTCGCCGTCGCTGACCACTTCCGGTATGAACGGCTGCACCAGGTAGTCGCGTTCGCGCGGCAGCTGCGCCACGGCATCGGTGAACGCCGCGTCGCCGGCGGTGCCGCGCAGCGTGTGCCAGGCGCTGCCGCTGACGCTGGGCTTGATCACCACCGATTGCCCCGCCAGCGCCGCCAGCGTATCGGGCAGCGCTGCGGCATCGGCCAGCCGGGTGGGGATGATGGCCACGCCGTGCTGTGCCAGTTCGAGCAGGTAGCGCTTGTCGCTGTTCCAGCGCAGCAGCGCGCTGTCGTTGATGGTGGGAACGCCCAGCGCATCGAGCCGGTCCAGCCAGTGCAGGAACGCCGCATGGTGCCTGAAGTAATCCCAGATGGTGCGGATCAGCACCGCGTCGAACGCCGACCAGTCCACCGCCGGGTCATTCCACACGCAGACCGCCGGCGGCAGGCCGAGCTGCTCCAGCGTGGCGGCCAGATGCACGTCGTCGGGTTGAACCGATGGATGGTCCGCGGAAGTGGCGAGGGCGAGCCGGCGAGGGGCGGCGGGAATGGGCATGGCGACGTCTCCAGTGTGCGGAAAGGGCGCCCTTGCGACGGATTCGCACATCGAGCGTGGCGGACGGCGTCCGCTGCAGCACCCCTCGACGGCGATGGCGCGGCGGCATCGCCGCAACGCCAAAAACTGACGGCACCTGCCGTGCCGACCACGACAGTTTTCCGGTGCGGCCGCGCCTTGTCAATTTACCGGATGGCATGCTGCCGGAGCGTGCGCGCGCCAGACGGGACTGGTGGAGACCGCATCGACGATGGCAAGGTAGCTGGATGCCGATCGAACCTGCCAACGCCTATGCCCGCCGCCTGAACACCTGGGACGCCGCGATGATTGTCATCGGCGGCGTGATCGGTGCGGGCATCTTCCTCACCCCGGCCACGGTCGCGCGCAACACCTCCTCGGGTACGGAAGTGCTGGTGCTGTGGGCGATCGGCGGCCTGCTGACCCTGGCCGGCGTACTGTGCTACGCCGAGCTGGGCGCGCGCCGACCGCAGGCGGGCGGCATCTACGTCTACCTGCGCGAGGCGTTCGGCTTGCTGCCGGCGTTCCTGTTCGGCTGGACCATGGCGCTGATCAACTATCCCGGCAGCGTGGCCGCGGTGGCCACCATGTTCGCCGAGTATTTCTGCGCCGCGCTCGGCCTGCCGCAGCTGTACGTGAAGCCCGCGGCGGTGGGTGCGATCGTGTTCATCGTGGGCGTCAACCTGTTCGGCATCCGTGCCGGCGCTTGGATGCAGAATGTATTCACCGTGCTGAAGCTGGCGGCGATCGCGCTGCTGGTGGTCGCCGGGCTGGTGCTGGCGCATGGCCGGCTGGGGTCGGTGCTGGCGGTGGACGCGGCGCCGCCCGTGTCGCCGTGGTCGTTCGTCGGCGCGCTGCTGCCGGTGCTGTTCACCTACGGCGGCTTCCACTACCTCAACGATCTTGCCGGTGAAGTGCGCAACCCGCAGCACACGCTGCCGCATGCGCTGGGCCTGGGCATGGCCGGCGTGGTGATCTGCTACCTGCTGGCCAATTTCGCCTACCTGGCGGGCCTGGGCCATGCCGGCCTCGCCGCCAGCCAGGCGCCGGCGGCGGACCTGATGCGCCGGCTGTTCGGCGAGCAAGGCGCCACCGTGATCGCCGTCGGCATCGCCTGCTCCACCTTCGGCTACTGCGCCATCGCGATCGCCGGCGGCGCGCGGGTGCTGCAGACGATGGGTGCGGACGGCGTGTTCTTCCGTGCCGCGGGCCACGTCGATGCGCGCACGCGCGCGCCGCAGGTCGCGCTGGTCCTGCTCGGCGCGTGGGCGGCGGTGCTGGCCTATTCCGGCAGCTTCAACCAGCTGCTCAACTACACCACGGTGGGTGAGTGGCTGGGCCACGTGTTCGGCATCGGCACGCTGTTCTGGTACCGCAAACATTTCATCGACCAGCCGGCGCCGTACCAGGTGCCGTTCTATCCGCTGCTGCCGCTGATCTTCGTGATCACCGTGTTCGGCGTGATCGTGGCCAGCGCCATCCACGCGCCGGGCGACGCCGGCATGAGCCTGCTGATCATCGCGCTGGGCGTGCCGGTGTACTACGGCTGGCAGCGCTGGACGCGCCGCCAGCCGGCGTGAGGCATTACGCTGCGTAGGGCGGGCACGGCCCGCCGGCTCCAGGCTCCGTAATGCAGGAGCGGCGGGCAGTGCCCACCCTACAAAGCCGGTTCACGCGAGGATGTCGATGATGAAACGTCATGCATGGATCTGGCTGGGCCTGTGCGGTCTCGGTGCCTGCTACGCCACTACAGCACCGGGCGTGGCCGACCTGACGGCGCGCAATGCCAGGGTCCGCATCAGCCTCGACCACGTGCAGCGCATCGGCGGCACCGAACGCGCCGCCGACGGTGTGGCGCAACAGCGCTACGCGTTCCAGCCGGCGGCGCAGCCGCAGCTCGTGATCGCGCCGGCGAGCGGTGCATGGGATTGGTCGGGCCGTGGTGAGCTGCGCCTGCGCGTGCAGAACGCGATGCCGTGGGCGGTGACGCTGCAGATCGCCGTCGACGGCACCGCGGCAGGCCAGCGTCTGCAGGCCAGTGTGGAGGTGCCGGCCGGCCCCGCGCAGACCGTGGTGCTGCCGTTGCACGCCACCTCGCCGCGCGCGCAAGGCATGCAGGCCGGGCCGCCGATGCCGTACGACGCGCACGGGCAACGCATTTTACTGGCGACTACGGTAGAGGGTGCGCTCGACCTGCGCGCGGTGCGCGCGGTCACCCTCGCCATGCCGGCACCGCAGGCCGCGCAGACCCTGCTGCTGGGCACGATCGACGCCGTGCCAGGCGAGGTCACCCTGCACGAGGCCTACGCCGGCATCGTCGACCGCTACGGACAGTACGTGCGCGGGCGCGGGCCGGAGAAGATCGACACCGACGAGGCGCTGCGCACCGCCGTGCGGGCGGCCACGGCGGAGTCGAAGCCGGTGGGGCTGGATCGCTACGGCGGACGTCTGGACGTCCAAAGCCTGGAACGCACCGGCTGGTTCCACGCACAGAAACGCGGTGGCCGCTGGCATCTGGTGACACCCGACGGCCATGCGTTCTTCTCGCTCGGCGTCAACGCGGTGATCACCGACGGTGGGCGCAGCTACGTCGAGGGCCGTGAGTTCATGTTCCGCGACCTGCCGCTGGACGGCGGCGAATGGACGGCGTTCTACGGTCATGACGACAACCGCAACCCGGAGCAGGGCGCCAGCCGCGGCATCGGCTACCACCACGGCCGCTGGTTCGACTTCTACGCGGCGAACCTGTACCGCGTCGACGGCAAGCACTGGCTGGCCGCATGGCGCACGCGCGCACTGCAGCGCCTGTCGGCCTGGGGCTTCAACACCCTCGGCAACTGGAGCGACGACGCGCCGGGCCAGGCGCATCGCCTTGCCTACACGCGCTCGATCGACATTGGCGGCGACTACGCGAACGTTTCCAGCGGTTACGACTACTGGGGCCGCATGCCCGATCCGTTCGATCCGCGCTTTGCGCAGGCCGCCGAGCGTGCAGTGATCAAGGCCAGCGCCGGCGTGCGCGACGATCCGTGGCTGCTCGGCTACTTCGCCGACAACGAACTGGCCTGGGCCGGCAGCGGCCTGCAAGGCCGCTGGGGCCTGGCGCTGGGCACGCTGGCCGGCGACGCGAGCAGCCCCGCCAAGCAGGCGTTCATCGCCGAGCTCAGGGCGAAGTACCGCACGCCGGCGCAGCTGGCCGCGGCGTGGGGCATCGCGCTCGCCTCATGGGGCGCGCTCGACGCCACCGGCTTCGCCGCACCTGCGCCGAACGAGGCGCATCCGGCGATCGCCCGTGACTACGGCGCCTGGCTGCGGCGCTATGCGGACACCTATTTCCGTATCGTTGCGGAAGCGATACGTCGCCACGACCCGCACCACCTGTTCCTCGGCGGCCGCTTCGCGGTGCGTACGCCCGAGGCCGTCGCCGCCTGCGCCGCGTACTGCGACGTGCTCAGCTTCAACGTCTACGCCGACTTGCCGCAGCACGGCCTCGACCTCGCCGCGCTGCACGCGCTCGACAAGCCCGTGCTGATCGGCGAATTCGCGTTCGGCTCGACCGACCGCGGCCCGTTCGGTGCGGGACCGGTGGCCGTCTGGAACGAGCAACAGCGCGGCGAAGCCTATGCGAAGTTTGTCGCCGCGGCGGCAAGCGATCCGAACATCGTTGGTGCGCACTGGTTCGACTACGCCGACCAGCCCGTCACCGGCCGCCTGCTCGACGGCGAGAACAGCCACTTCGGGCTGGTGGGGATCACCGACATCCCGTTCGGCGGGTTCGTGGAGGCGGTGCGCATGGCAAACCAGCAGGTGCGGGGAGGGCGCTGAACACTCTCGCCGCGGGAGACGCCAGCGTGGCCATCGGTTAGGCTGGCGCGACCGCCGGGGAGAGCGGACGGCATGGGGATGCCGACGGGCGGTTTCCTTCCACTGACCAGGGGGTTGTATGGGTACTTCTTCGTTGGCCGCACTGGCCGGCATGGGGTTGTTCGGGATGCTGGTGATGATCGTCGTCGGCATCCTGCTGGCGGCGCTGGTGCTGAGCGTGTCGTTCCGGCTGGTGGTCGGCTACATGCCGTCCTACCTGCGCGCGATCGGTGCGCTGGTGCTGACCTGGATTGCGGTGGCCATTGCGATGGTGGTCGTGGGCATGGTGATGCATGGGGCCGCCGGTGGGCTGTTGTCGTTGATCGTGAATTTCCTGGTCGGCGCCGCCGTGGTGAACTATCTGCTGCTGGCGCAGAACGGCAGCCAGATCGGCTACGGCAAGGCGTGCATGGTGCAGCTGGTCTACAGCGTGATCGGCATCGTGCTGGGGGTGATCATCTTCGGCATCATGGCGGTGTTCTTCGGCAGCATGCTGGCGCACGCATGAGTCGTGCGCGGGGCGGGCAATCCGCCCCGCGCGTTTTCACGGATCTCAGGCCAGGCTGGTGGCCACGCCGAAGCTGATCGCCATGATCACCGCCACCGCCATGCAGGCGCTGCCGGGGCGGATGCGGCGGGCGTCGATGCGCGGCACCAGCCGCCACAACAGCACGCTGCCGATCAGCATGTCCAGCACCAGCATCCAGCGCAGCAGGCCGGAGCTCAGCAGCGCGCCGTAGGGCGGATGCAGGTGGCCTTCGTAAGCGGCCACGCCGACCACCAGCAGCAGGCCGAGCAGGGTCCACAGCAGGCAGGCGAGGTAGATGCGGTTGAACACCACCGCGCAGCGTTCGGCCCAGCGCAGCACCGACCAGCCGATCAGGGCGAACACCAGCGCAGCCATGCTGCTGTACAGCACCCACCAGAGCAGGCTGCTGATCACGGTAAGCAGGGTGGTCATGTGACTTGCTTGAATCCCAGTTTGCGCAGCAGCTTGGCCATCAGCCAGGCCGGGCCGATCAGCAGGTAGGCCAGGTCGGTGAGAAAGCTGGGCTTGCGTCCCTCGAACTTGTGCCCGATGAACTGGCCGATCCAGGCGACCACGAATACGCCGACCGCGAGCCAGCACAGCTGCGTGGGGCCGAGTCGCCCATACAGGAAGTTGGTGAGCAGGCCGAGCAGGGCAAATGCGATCAGCAGCGCGATGGCCAGCCGGTGCGAGCGCTTCCAGTACCAGTAGAACGCCAGCACCATCACCAGCACCGCCCAGGCGCCGGGCCGGGCGAATGCGGCCGGTACCGGAATCGCCCACAGCAGCGCGATCACCGACCACACGATCGGCGGCACGCAGAGCCAGTGGAACAACCGGTTGGTCGGGTTTTGATGGTCGCCGCTGTAACTGTCGAGCCAGTCCTGCATGCTGCGCTGGTTTGCGGCTCGCGTGGTCATGGTGCGTTCCCCCCATGGGTCAGGCCTGCAATAGCAGCACGCCGGCGGCGGCCGTCGCAAGCAGAGAGCAAGTGTAGGAGCGCACCCTGTCCACAAGGAACTTCCTTCGGTCGTGGGGGGGGGGGGGGGGGGGGGGGGGGGGGGGGGGGGGGGGGGGGGGGGGGGGGGGA